>DATDGT010000149.1:0-23029 GCA_036521975.1 Bryobacteraceae bacterium | reverse complement strand
GAAGCAGCAGAATGCCAGAATTCCCGCGTTTTGAAAAGAGGTCGAAGTCTTCACCCAAGGGGTTTTCGAACTACCCGCGTTGACACAAAAGCGAATTCTCTTCGGAATTTTTTTAAATCGGCGCGAGGTGCGAAAGTCAGGATAACGCGGGAGTTTGTGAGTCGAGAGCTGAATCAGGAGTGGCTTACGTGTTGTATTGTGGGGACTTACGACTCGATATCGGATCACGACCAGGATTTAGAAAGAAATACCTGTGTTATTTAGCGGCCGCCGGAATAAGTCAGTTCTCCGTCGGCACTCGCTCGGCGTGATCCACCACAACGATCTCAATCGGCGCCTTGCGCGCCTCGAGCTTCAGCCCAAGCTGATCCTGGAGCGCCATAGTGAGCGTCGGCTCCGATGGGTCGGCGCCCGCAGCCGCAGACTGCTTAAAGGCGGGGTCGCTCTTTCCATCGCCGTCCGGCGCCGTTTCCGGGACCCAGTCCAAAGTGAAATCGTAATAGGCGGTGAGGCCGGTCATATCGAGCACCGGCCGCTCCATCCGGCGGGAAAGGAAGGTTGCAAAGGCGGCCATGTTGACGGTTGTGCCCTGGAAGTGCGTGTTGCTGCTGTTCTGGTTGTGCGAATCGCCGTCCGGCACTTCCTTCATCTTGATGCCGTTCTTCCCTACCACCAGCCCGTAAACCGCCATGGTCTTCTCTTCGCGATGGGTCTGCAACTTGAAGCGGTCGAGCAGCATCTTCTGCAACATCGCCTGCAGTCGGCACGATATTTCTCCCGCCCGCGCGGCAGGGCCTCGGGAAACGTGGCCGCGATGTCGTAACGCTCGGAACGGAGCCACTCCGGCCCTTCCACCTGGTAATCCCTCAACTCATAGGCTTCCACGATAAGGTTTCGCAAGCTGGCGTTGGTCGCCGTATAGCGTCCCTGGTTGCTATTGGTGCTGGAGCCGTTGGAGAGCGATTTGCTGGGCTTGACGGAGACGACCTCGAATTCCTGGGCGGACGCCGCCCATGCCCAGGCGGCTATCAAGACGAGAGACACCGCACTTCGCATACCGTCCATTCTGACGGATTCGGGCGGGAAGCGTTAGATCACCGCGGTCCAATCCAGCGCCGCGAACTTGCCCGCGAAAAGCGGGCAGCGAATGCGTTGTGCGCGTTAAGCAAGCTACCAGCCGATCAGTCTCCTGTATTCAGAAACACGGAATATTCCGCTAAGGATCGCACCGGCGGCGATCCCCGTGAGAATCCCCTTCCATTTGTAGTCCAGCGGTGCGAAAATCGCCGCCGCCGCCGCCGCCGAACCCACACCCAATCTGATCTTTTGCTCAACCTCGCCCATTTCAGCTTTGCCCATTTCGATCTCCTTCGAGCGTTTGATGGGATTGACTGGAACGGTGTTTCAGTGTTGTGCCGGTTTTTTTGAGTCCCTCGGGAACCCGGTTAAAACAGCAGCTTCAATGCGAACTGGATCTGCCGCGAGTTTGTGGTGGTCGTCGTGATCCTGCCGAACGTGGGATTGGGCGCGCCTCCGCCGTTCGCCGTCTGAACGAACGCGCTCGCGTTCGGCAGGCCGAAATTGGAATGGTTCAGGATGTTGAAAAACTCGGCGCGGAACTGAAGATGCATCCGTTCCTTGATCGGCGTGTCCTTCACCACCGAGTAATCGAAATCCTGGATACCGGGACCCCACAAGAAGTCTCTTTGCAGATTGCCGAGCGTGCCCGGCGCCGGCACGGCGAACGCGGCCGGGTTGGCCCACCGGTTCACGTTGCCCACGATGGCTTGACCCGCCGGCATCACGAGGTTGGGCCGCTCACTGCCGGTTACGCCGTTGCCGGCTTGGTCGAATCCCATGGTGACGTTCCAGGGCGAGCCGCTCTGCGCCAGGAAATTCGCGCTCATCTGCCACCCTTTGACAAGAATGTTCTTATTGAAAGGAAAGGCGTAGAGTCCGCTGATTCGAAAAACCTGCGGCCGATCGAACAGGCATCGTCCCCGATCGAAGGATCCGTCCAGCGGATCCGACCACGCTATGCCGCCTTCCAACCCGTAGGTCCCGCTGGCGTCATCCATGCACTTCGACCAGGTGTAGGAGACCTGGGATTGCACGCCTTTGGCAAAACGCCGGTTCAGGCCGACCTGGAGGGAATTGTAGCTGGAATTGGCGACCGGCGCCTCGCTGCTCAACGAAGCGCCTGCCGGATTCTCCCGTGGGTTGCTGTTGATGCCCACCAGCCCCGGCCCCTTGGGAGTACCAAAGACTTGGACGCCATTGACGATTGTTGGCTCAACCGGATTAATGTCGCGGGCCCCGTACAAATGCAGGCCACGCGAGCCGACATAGCCGACCGTCAATGTGGTATTGGAAAACAGTTCACGCTGAATATTGAAATTCCACTGATACATGTGCGGCGATTGCACAGTGTGATAGTCCACGCCCACAAGCTGCGATGGCGGCGGAAGCGCGCCCGGGAATGGATTAGGGAACTGCGGAAACAGAGCGAAGGCAAGGGCGTAGGGCGGATTGAAGTAATAGCCCGAAGCGTAACTCCCGCGCTTCAATCGGATCGTAAAAGATTCCGAATCCCGCGCGGATCGACGTCTTATGATCGCCGAAAGGATCGTAGGCGATTCCCACCCTGGGACCGATATTGTGCAGCGAGGGATTAGAGGCGAAAACGTTGGGCACGCGTTGGAACGTTCCAAAGGGCGGATTGATCACAGTGTTCAGCGGCTGCAAATCGGTGGTGGGGTTGCTCACAAAGTCGTAACGCACGCCGAGATTCAGGGTCAGCCTGGGCAGAACCTTCCATTCATCGGCGACGTATGCGGCCATATCGATTTCGCGAAAATCGCGGGAAGAGTCGGTCATGCCGGGCTCCGGGCCGGTGAATAAGGAGGGCACGCCCTCCAGGAAACTGGTCACACTGGGGAAGGTATAAAAGCCACCCCACCATCCCTGCTGCATGAAGTTCGTTTGCACGCGGCTGATGTCGGCGCCGAATCTGAGGCTGTGCCCTCCGTGCGTCCAGAACACGTCGTCGGCCAGCGGGAACTTGTTCTGAGCTTCCAAAAGCGGAGCGAAAATGCTCGGGCCCATCGACGACAGGCCGGTGATGTTCACTCCTCCGTTCTGCCCGCGTATCGGAAAGAAGTCCAGCGCGGGAGTTTGATCCGGATGTTGTTCCGTGTCCGTTTCCTTGGTGCGGGTGAAGCTGAAACGCAAGAGGTTCACCATCGCCGGCGAGATCAGACGGCGCCACTCGACGGTGGCGAAGTGGTTACCCGTGTCCCCTACTTCCGGCCATCGCGGGGCAATCGGCGAGCCCAGAAACGGGTAAGCGATGCCGGCGCTGTCCCGTATGTATCGCACAAATACCGAGTCTTTGTTCGACAACGTGTAATCGATGCGCGTCAACAGGTAATTCTCGTTGCCGACGGTGCTGGCCACTTCCCCGATCGTACCCACGCCCGGACCGGCGGACGCCGTAGGCAGTGGATACAGCGCCAGAATAGGCGCGATGGCGGGGTTGATGGGCACGCTCACTCCATTGACAATGCCGTTGTGTGCGTTGGCGTCCGGAACCAGCGCGATGACGGTCTGGCCTTGGGATTTTCGCAGCTCCTCGTCGTTGACGAAAAAGAAAAGCTTGTCCTTCTTGATCGGCCCGCCGAAACTGCCGCCGAATTGGTTCTGCCGGAAGGGAGGTTTGCCCAGACCGCTGGCATTGTCTGTCCAGTTGGCGGCGTCCAACGCGCTATTGCGCAGAAACTCATACGCGGAGCCGTGAAAGCTGTTCGTGCCGGACTTGCTTGCAGTGTTCACCACCGCACCGTTCCCGCCGAACTGCGCGCTATAGGTGTTGGTCAGCACCGAAAATTCCGCGATCGCTTCGATGCCCAGCGTCGTGCCCATCACGCCCGATCCGGAGCCGTGGGCCCAAAAACCATGGACATCGGTGTTGTCCAAAAGGTACGCCTGGCCCTCCGATCGGGCGCCGGAAACGCTGAAGTTGTTTTCCAGGCCGTACAGCAGATTAAATCCGCCGTTTCCGATCTGGGATCCCGACGCCACTCCCGGCGCCAGCGCAATCAAATCGGTGAAATTCCGACCGTTCAGCGGAAGGTCGTTGATCTGCTTCTGTTCCACGTTGGAAGCCACCGTAGTCGATACCGTGTCGACTTGTGAAACCGTGGCCTCCACAGTTACGGTCTGCTGCGCCTGCCCCACCGATAGCGAAAAATCCACCACAGTTTGCGCTCCCACCGTCAGGATGATGCCGGTACGGAGCGTCGTTTGGAAGCCCTGCGCGGAAGCCTGCGCCTGGTAGTTGCCGATGGGAATATCGGCGATGGTATAGCGGCCCTGTGAGTCCGCCGTCGTTTGCCGCACCTGGTCCGTGCCGACATTCTTCACCTGCACGCTGGCGTTGGGAACCACCGCGCCGGAGGAATCCGTTACCGTTCCCAGAACCGTTGCGCTGGTAGCACCCTGCGCGTTTAACCGGCTAGGAAGAACCAACGCCAGCGCCGCCAGCATTCCTGCTACACAAACCACTCGATTGCGTTTGAAGACCATTGAGAAGCACCCCTTTGGGTGCATCATATGCTCTCGTCTTAGCGAAGTCAAGGGGCGCATCAACGGGGCGCATCAACGCGCATCAACGCGGGTCAGGAACGCGCGGGCGTTTCTTGCAATTCAGGCCTTCGTGGCCGCGTGATACTCCTGGCGGATATGTTCTAGATCGACTGAGGGTTTGGGGTAGCGCATCTTCAAATTTTCCAGATGCTCCACCACGATACGGGCGACCGCGAGGTTCCTGAACCACTTGTGGTCGGCCGGGATAATGAACCAGGGCGCGTGCCCGGTGCTACAGCGTGATAACGCCTCTTCGTAAGCGGCGATGTAATCGTCCCAGTAATCTCGTTCCTTGTAGTCGGCCTCGCTGATCTTCCACTGCTTGGCCGGGTCCTCCAGCCGCTGCTTGAAGCGCGCCAGTTGCTCTTCCTTGGAAATATGCAAGTAGAACTTAAGAATGTGAGTGTCGTGCTCGACAAGGCCTTTCTCGAACGCGTTGATCTGCTCGTAACGGCGCGACCATACTTCCTTCGGAACCAGACCGTGAACCCGCACGATCAGCACGTCCTCATAATGAGAGCGGTTGAAGACGACCACCTCGCCTCTGGCCGGCGCCGGCCGGTGAACTCGCCACAGAAAATCGTGCGCCGCTTCCTCGGCGGAGGGCTGGCGAAATGCCGCAACCCTGCAACCCTGCGGATTCATGGAGGCCAGCACGTGGTTGACGGTCCCGTCCTTGCCACCGGTGTCCATTGCCTGCAGACAGATCAGAAGGGACCGCCGCCCTTCCGCGTGGAGTAACGCCTGGAGTTCGCGCAATCTGTCCTGGTAATGTTCGATTTCTTCGGCCGCTTGCTTGTGGCTTTTGTGCCGGTCCTTGAACGCCGGATCGATGTCCTTGAGGTTCACGTCTGCGCCGGGCAAAACGCGGAATCGATCGCGATAGTTCACGTTTAGGCTCTAGTGTAGTGTGGGACCGCTCCCTGGCGGGCCCAGAGGGCACCCCGGCTCTGTTGTAACAATTATTAAATGCAGATGCGCGATAGCAAACTGACAAAGCCAAAGCCTTTGCTCGGGCTGCGTTTCTTCAAGGGCATTCTGCCTCTGGACCCTTCCAGTATCCCAAAAGATATTCTGGCCGGTGTCACCCTCGCGGCCATGAATATCCCGCAGGCGCTGGGCTATACGCGAATCGCCGGGACCCCTGTCGTTACGGGGCTTTACACACTACTTCTGCCGCTGGTTGCATTCGCGGCGTTCGGTTCCTCCCGCTTTCTTGTGGTGGCTGCCGATTCAGCCACGGCAGCCATCCTTGCGGGCGGACTAGCGGGCATGGCCCCTATCGCGAGCCCGAGATACGTGGCGCTGGCAGGGCTGGTAGCGCTGATGACCGGCGTATGTCTCATCCTGGCGCGGCTGCTCAAGCTGGGCTTCCTGGCTGACTTCCTTTCGCAAACAGTCTTAGTGGGCTTTCTTACGGGTGTTGGATTCCAGGTCGGCATAGCAGTGCTTGGCCAGATGTTAGGCATCGAGACCCACAGCAAAAGGACCGTGGGACAACTGGTCGAAGTGATCAGGGGCCTCCCTGGAGCGAACCTGCCGGAGGTGGGTATTTCGGCGGCAGTCATTGCTTGCATTCTCGCTTCCAGGAGGCTTTCGCCGGTTTTGCCCGGCCCTCTCATCGCAGTGGCGGGAGCCATTGCGGCGAGCTCCATGTACGATTTCGCAGGTCACGGAATTCGGGTGATTGGGCCAGTAGCCGGTGGACTGCCGGCCTTAGGGCTTCGCGACGTAAGTTGGAAGGACGCGGAAGCGCTGCTATCGGTGGTTGGCTCGTGCTTCGTGATGATCGTCGCTCAAAGTGCGGCAACGGCTCGCGCGTACGCGGTGCGGCATCAGCAAGAGCTCGATGAGAATTCGGATCTGATCGGCCTGGCAGCCGCCAATATAACCGCGGCCCTCAGCGGCACATTCGTAGTGGACGGCAGCCCGACGCAAACCGCGATGGTCGAACGCTCCGGCGGGCGAAGCCAAGTGACGCACCTATCCACAGCGGCGGTAGTGGCTTTGGTGCTTCTGTTTCTCACCGGGCCCCTGAAATTCCTTCCCCAATCGGTGCTGGGGGCCGTGGTGTTCACCATAGCCATCGGACTCATCGATTTCCGGGGCATGCGAGCAATTCGTCGTGAAAGCCCCGGAGAATTCTATCTCGCCTTGATTACAGCGGCGATTGTGGTCTTCGTGGGCGTCGAACAAGGGATACTGCTGGCCATGGTTTTATCTCTCTTCCGGATTGTGCAGCACAGTTATCACCCGCATACGGCTTTACTGCAGAAGGGCCAAGAGGGATTTTGGCAGTCGCTTCCGGCAGTCCCGGGGACCGTCACAGAGCCGGGCTTGATTATCTACCGGTTTGGGGCGCCGCTTTTTTACGCCAACGCGAATCGTTTTTCCGAAGAAATCCGCAGCCTCGTGGATCAGGCGCCAGAGCCGGTGCGATGGGTGGTGCTGGATGCCGGACCGATTACCCGCATCGACTACACTGCCGCGCGTTACGTGCGCCAACTCAACGAGGATCTGGCCCACCGTGGTGTTCGTCTGGCAGTCGCTCATGTGGAGCCCTCTTTGCGCGCCGATCTGGACAGGCACCATCTGACGGAGGTGATCGGCCCAGTGCAGATCTTCGACACGCTGCATGAAGCCCTCGATGTGGTGCACGGCGGAGACCAGGAGACAGGAGACAGGAGTCAGGAGTCAGAAGGCCGACGCCCCGGTTAACGGAGGGTCTCCGCGATTTCGATCATATCGTGCGCGATTCTTGCTACGTCGTCGTTTGACGAGTTCGTCAGGACGATGGCGGTTACCTGCCGGGACGGCACCCGAATAATGTGCGTGCGATAGCCCGACCAGTCGCCGCCGTGTTCGAGGACTGGGCCGCCGTTTTCCGTACTGACGAACCAGCCGAATCCATAAGCGCTCGGATGTGCGAAGAAGTGCGTCTCGATGACCTTTCCATCCCTGGTGCGGCCGGGCGTAAACGCCAGATCGAGCGTGGCGCGGCGAACCAGTTTCCCGGTATACAGCGCCTGATCCCATTTGAACAGGTCATTCCCCGTGCTTTCGACGCCGCCGTCGCCGTATTCGTAGTTCTCCGGTCATGTCGCTTCTTTCCCGGCTACTCAACGTTTTCCGCTCGGATCGCGTCGCCGCTGAACTCGACGAAGAGCTGCACTCGCATCTCGAAGAGGCCGCCGCCCAAGGCCGCGACCCGCTCGAAGCGCGGCGCGCCCTCGGATCTCCGCTGCGCCTTCGCGAGGAATCCCGCGATGCGCGCGTCATCGCCTGGCTCGATTCACTCCGCTCGGACCTTGTGTTCGCCTGGCGTCAGCTCGCCAAGCGTAAAGTCACCTCGCTCGCCGCAATCCTCTCTCTCGGACTCGCTATCGGAGCGTGCCTGTCCGCGTTCCGCATCATCGACGCTCTGTTCCTTCGCCCGCTGCCCATCGCCCACCCGGAGCGCCTCTATGCATTGACGTTTCTTGGAGTTGATGAGAACGGCAAGCCCCAGATCAGCGATGGTTGCAACTATCCGCTGTTTCGCCAGATGAGCGTCGCGGCAGGCGACGAAGCCGATCTGCTCGCGATCCAGTACTCAAGTCCATGGGGCGTGACCTATGGATCGGATCAGGACATGGAGCGGGTCCATGGGCAGATGGTATACGCACGAATGTTCGCGATGTTCGGCCTCCGGCCCGCCATTGGCAGGCTGCTAACCGCGGACGACGATGCGGCGCCAAGCCGCGCCTATGCCGTTCTCTCGTTCGATTACTGGACCCGCCGGTTCGGCCGCGATCCCAAGGTGATCGGACGCACGTTCCGCCACGACCGGGATCTCTACACGATCGTCGGAGTCGCGCAGAAGGGTTTCACCGGCGTCGAGCCGGGCACGCTGAATGACATCTTCGTTCCGGCGATGATGAGTCCCTGGGTCGCCAAACCATATGCGAATTGGTTTCGCACTCTTGTCTTGATTAAGCCGGGTGCTGCTGTTGAGCGGGTTCGCGACAAGATACAAGTCGCCGTGCGGACTTTCTTCCAGGAGCGGGTGAAGGGTTCTCGCGACATACCGAAGGAAGTCATCGACGCCATCGTCAATCGCAAGGCTCTATTGGAGCCCGCCCACTCCAGCGTTTCCGGAATGCAGCGCGATTACCGCCAAGCTTTGCTTTCCCTGGCCATTTTGGTCGCGCTGGTCCTACTGATCGCCTGCGCGAATGTCGCCAACCTGATGACCGCTCAGGCCGCGGCGCGCGCCCCCGAAATGGCCCTCCGAGTCTCCATCGGCGCCGGACCACTGCGCCTCGCGCAACTGGTCCTGGTGGAAACCGCGCTCCTCGCCATTTTCGCCACCACGGTTGGCGCGGCCTTCGCCTGGTGGTCTGCGCCGTTTGTCGTCGCACGGATCAATCCCCCGGATAGCCCCGCCCGCCTGATTCTTCCTGCGGATTGGCGTGTTCTGGGATTTGCCTTCGTCCTGTCTCTAGTACTACTGGGTCATAAAGTGTCTGCACTTTAAAGACGTCTCGGTGAAGCGGTTGGCGATGAGCTCGGCCTCCCGCGCCTTCCAAGAAATCACTTGGCGGGAGGGCGCGGAACGGAAGTTGCGGTCCCGCTTTGCCGCCCTTCGGGTCCGCCCGGCGAGGTGGTTAATTGGGAAGGGAGATGGGCGTAGTTCGGGCGCGGATCCAAACCGTGGAGGAAATTTACAAACTGGTAGGGACTGCAGTGGCGAACAAACAGCCGATGGAAGCCACCTATCAAGGTCGATGGAGATTATTCTGCCCGCACAGGCTCGGCCGGAATCGGGAAGGGCAGCTTCGCGTGCTGTGCTACCAATACGGCGGCGAGAGCCAGAGCGGACTCCAGCCGGTGGGTTCGCCGACCAACTGGCGGTGCGTTGTGCTAGAGAAACTCGGCCGGGTGAAGTTAGTGGAAGGCGCCTGGCGCACCGCGCCGAATCATTCGCGCCCAGCTTCCTGTGTGGCCTAGGCCGACATTGACGCAGAGGATCATCCGGGGCGCGACCCGCAATAGGGACATTGAGGAAGTTGCCCGAGCAGGCGCCGGGCAAGGATGGTTCGCAACGTTGCAATCGAATGCGGATTATGCCGCTCGGCCCGTGCGCAGCGACCCGCGTGGGCGGAAGTCCGCCGCCGGTTTGGGGACGGCGAATCCAAGATGACCGGCGCGGGCAGAGGGGGAAAAACGGCTCCGCTCGGCCACCAGGAACCCATAAGCTGCGATGCACAGCGTGGCATGGTGGTGGAACCCACGCCAGTTGCGCCCTTCGAAGTGCCCCAGCCCCAACTCTTGTTTCAACTCCTGATAATCCCGTTCGATAATCCAGCGGTGTTTGGCCATCTTGACGAGCGCTTTGAGCTTCGTGTCCGCCGGCAGTGTCGAGATCCAGTACTTGGTGGGTTCGGGTTCGCCTCGCGGCCATTCGATAAGCAACCACTCTTCGGCCGCGTCAGCCAATACGGCCCCGCGGGCCACCTGTGCCGCAACGGCTGCGCGGATCTGGTCCAAAGCGATTTCCGGCTTGGTCTGAAATTCCACCTCTTTGGGCACTTCCGCGTTGTTCCGCCGCTTGGCATCCTCGGCCCATTCCTGAGGCAGATATAAGCGATAGGCAACCGGCAGACTCGCACTCCACGTTGCCACCGACAGACTTACCGCTACTCGGCAGTTGTCCTGCTTACCTATCTGTCCGCAGTATTGACGCGCCACTCCGACCGAATGCCGGCCCTTCTTGGGAAAGCCGGTGTCATCCACGATCCAGGCCACCACTGGCCCTTGCTTTTGCATCGCGGGCAACACCCGATGGCGTACTTCCTGGAACAGTGCCTCGTCGCTCCAGGACGCCTTGGCCACCAGATGGTGCAGGGACTGGCGCGTGGCCTGAACATTGCTCGGGTTCAGTCGCGCCGCCATCGGCTCGATGCTCTTCCGCTCACCGGGCAGCAGCAAACCCTTGCAATAGTCCTTCAACGGCTCGTGTCGGTCTTGGTGCCCCGCGGCGCTCGCCAGGCCCTCCATATATGCCGCGAAGCGTTTCTTTTGTGGGCCTGGCGCAGACAAGCGTGATCCCACAAAACAATTCTACATCAGATTGTTCTTTTTATGACTCAGTAGTACTAGTCGCGATGCTGCTCTATGGCCTCGTCCCCGCGCTACGAGCTTCCGGCGTCAAGCCCGCCAGTGTGCTCAAAGGCGGTGAAGATCCTCATGCTCGCCGCCGTCTGATGCACGCGCTCATCGCCGCGCAAACCGCATTTTGCTTTTTGGTTCTGTTCGCCGCTGGATTATTCGCCGCCACATTCGCCCGCCTTTCAAGCCAATCGCTGGGCTTCTCTCCGGACCGGCTTCTCGCCTTGGATGTCGTCGCAAAAAATGCCGAGCCGCCCTCTGTCTAGAATCGCGTTCTGGAGAGCGTTCAGTCAGCGCCCGGAGTAGAGAAGGCGGCAACGGCAGGTTGGGCGTTGCTCAGCGGAAGCTCGTGGAACAATTTCATCGCGCTCAACGGCGGCCGTGTGAAAGGCCGGGACGTCTCGAATTTCCTGAGCGTCTCGCCCGGTTGGATGGACACCATGAAAATTCCCTTGCTCGCGGGCCGGGACTTTCGTACAGGCGAAGTCTATCCAGACGTCGCGATCGTCAACCAAGCCTTCGAGGAACTGTTTTTTAAGGGGGATAACGTCGTCGGAAAATCCTTCGAGACGCACAAAAACGCGAACACTCTGGGGAAAGTGACAATCGTAGGTCTTGCAGCAGACGCGCGTTACGCGAACATGCGCGAATCCATCCCGCCCGTGGCCTATGTTCCGTTCCGATCGACGCCCGACCAGGGAATCACCCTGATGGTGCGCACCGTCTCTTCGAATCCGCTCACATTAGTTCCGACGCTGCGCCAGGCGATCTTACGCGCGGCGCCAGTGCTGCGCTTAAGCGAGGTCCACACTCAGCAGGAATTCATCGACGCGCAAACCATCCGCGAGCGCCTTCTCGCCATGCTCGCGCTTTTCTTCGCGGTCGTCGCGCTGCTGCTCGCCGGCGTCGGTATCTATGGCGTCCTCGACTATTCCGTCTTCCAACGCCGCCGCGAAATCGGTATTCGCATGGCCGTTGGAGCGCAGGCCGCTCACATCGTCCGCGGAGTGACGTTCCAGATGCTGGGGTGGGTGCTTGCCGGAGCGGTCGCGGGCCTCGGGCTCGGCATCGCGTCGGCTCGTTATATCGAGTCGCTTCTGTATGGCGTGAAACCGACGGACGTGAGCGCGTTGGCGACGCCCGCCGGCGCTCTTCTTGCCACCGCGGTCCTCGCCTCGCTCGCGCCGGTGATCCGCGCGATTCGCATCGACCCCGTGTTCGTTCTGCGCTCCGAGTGACGGTAACCTTATGAATCACACCAATAGCTCAACCGGTCCAGGATGCGGAACAGCGGGACCGCGACGGCGGCGTTGAGCAAGCCCAGGACTAGCGTGCGAACCGGGTCGAAATCCAGCGGCTGGCCGAGCAGGGCGCGCGCCAGCACCCAATAGAAGAACTCGTGGAAGAAATAGAAGAAGAACGCCAGCACGGCGCGCACGCCGGCATGGCGCACATCGAATCGCTGGCTGACAAAAGCCGTGAAGTAGCCAGCCAACGTCTTTACGATGCCGTACATGCCGAGCGGGTGGTGCGACAGCGAATCCTGCGCCAGGCCGACGGCGGCGCCATACAGCAGGCTGGTCACGGGCGAGCGGCAAGCAAGGGCGAAGTAGACCACCACCAGCAGCGGCACTTCCAAGTAGGCCAGATCGGTGATAAATCGAGGAACGTAAACTTGGAACAAAATGGCCGCCAGGGGCACGGCGGCCAGCAACACCCAATTCCTGTGAGCCGGGCGCGCGTCGCTGGGGGAATCGCGAAAACCTGCCCGCGGCGCTGTCATGGTTGCGGCGAAGGAGGAGGTTCTGGCGCGGTGTTGAAATTGGGTGCGGGACTGTTCTTATCGCCGTAGCGGTGGTTCTGAGCCGCGCCGATGGCGCGATACCGATCCACGCTGCGGTCCAGATCGGTGGAAGCGGCTTGGGTCTGCGCGGGAGATGGGGGAGGAGTGGGGGAATCTTCCGCCGATTCCGGAGGAGGAGCGAGCAGATGCACCGGCTGATTGGGCAGCGGCGCTTCGGTGATGGTTCCGTGCACTCCGTCGAGCACGATCAGGACGCCTTCCAGCCCGTTCTGCAGACCGCTGGGCGTCAGATAAACCTCCTTGCGGGTTCTTCCGGGCCGTACAACTGTCACTTGGCCCACGAGGATTCCGCGCGGAAAAATCAGATCGTCGCCGGAGGTGAGAAACCATTCGCCCGCCTCGACTGTTTCTTCGTTTTGCACGTAATCGACCATGAGCGCACTCTGCCCCTGCCCCTTGAGGGTGCCGTGCGCGCGATTGCTTTGCGAGACGACGCCCGCAGCAAAGGATGGGTCCGTGACCAGCAGCACATCGGCGGCATGAGGAAACACGCCGATGACCTTGCCCACAATCCCCTCCGGCTTGATCACGGCCATGCCCATCTGAACTCCGTCGGCCGCACCGCGATCGACGATGACGGCCCGGCCATTGGGATCAGTGGTGTTGCCGATCACGCGCGCGGCGAGCGTGCGGGATTGCGACGTCTTCTGGAAGATGGCCAGAGCGCCCGCGCGATCGGCCGTGGAGAGTTGGCCGCGCAGGTACTGATTCTCCATCTCGGAGCGATCCAGGTCCGCCTTCAGGCGCTGGTTCTCCCGGCGGACGGAAAGCAGCACGAAATAATCGCGCAGGAAATGCGCCACTCCGCCGCGACCCGCCTCCATCCAACGTGCCAGCGGCGTGACCGCGCTTACCGCCCAGACGCGGATCAGACGCACGTCCTGGCCGCTCTTGATCTGATACGCCAGCAACGCCAGTTGGGCCACAATCGCCACAAGGAGCACGGAGAGGTTGCGGTAGCGATTGAGGAAAAAGTCCATACAGGCTGGTCGGCCGCGAGGCTTCAGCTATTAGTCTATTGCAATGCGGCGCAGGAGTTTAAACTCCGTGAGCATCTTGGCCGTGCCGAGGACCACGGAGGCCAGCGGGTCTTCGGCGATGGAGACGGGGACGCCGGTTTCCTGGCGGATGCGGCGGTCCAAGCCCTTGAGCAGCGCTCCCCCGCCCGTGAGAACGATGCCGTGATCGCTGATATCGGCGGAGAGCTCCGGCGGCGTGCGCTCCAGCGCCACGCGAATCGCATTCATGATGGTGGAGACGCTTTCCGCCAGCGCCTCGCGGATCTCCGTGTCGTCGATGGTGATGGTTTTGGGCAATCCTTCCAGCACATTGTGGCCTTTAATTTCCATCGTCATAGGCTTGTCCAACGGATAGGCCGAGCCGACCTGAATTTTGATCTGCTCGGCCGTGCGCTCGCCGATGAGAAGATTATATTTCCGCTTCAGGTATTGAACGATGGCTTCGTCCATCTCATTGCCCGCGATACGAACCGACCGCGAATACACGATTCCGGAGAGCGAGATCACGGCTACGTCCGTGGTGCCGCCGCCAATATCCACTATCATGTTGCCGGAAGGCTCGGTAATCGGCAGACCCGCTCCGATGGCGGCGACCATGGCCTGTTCCACCAGATAGACTTCGCTGGCTTTGGCATGATAAGCCGAATCGACCACCGCCCGCTTTTCCACCTGCGTGATCTCGCTGGGCACCCCGATGATGATGCGGGGATGGACCAACATCTTCCGTCCATGGGCCTTATGGATGAAATAGTTCAGCATCCTCTCGGTGACCTTGAAGTCGGCGATGACGCCGTCCTTCATGGGCCGGATGGCGACGATGTTGCCCGGCGTACGGCCGAGCATTTCCTTAGCCTCCTTGCCCACCGCTTCCACTTCGTTGGTCACCTTGTTGATGGCGACGATGGAGGGATCGTTCACCACCACGCCTTTGCCCTTGGCGTAAACCAGGGTGTTGGCCGTGCCGAGATCGATGGCCAGATCGGAGGAAAACAGACTGAACAAGGAACGGAGGTTCATACCGGGAGCGCTTCGCGGAGGCTGGCGGAGTAACGCTAACCTCTGAAGGTACCACAGCGCTCAGCGCCCGCCGCGATTCCGTCAGGCCGTGATCCGTCCGCAGGGCTCGGAAAGTTCAGCAAACCGCTCCCGGCCCAGGAAGTGTGGAAACTCCAGATCTGGAGCCAGATGAAGGCAGAATGAACCAGAATGAAGGTTGCTCGACCGTTTAATAGTAGACAATCTCCTAGTATTATGGTAGAATGTCTCCTAGATGGCGGGAACGGATCGCATTCAACTTCTGCAAGGCACGCTCGATCTTTTGGTGCTGCAAACTCTAGTGTTCGGGCCTCGGCACGGCCACGGGATCGCCACGACGATCGAACGCACTTCTGAAGATGTGTTGCTGGTGGATCACGGTTCGCTCTATCCGGCGCTCCAACGGCTGGAGCAGGCCAGTTTGATTTCGTCGGAGTGGGGCATTTCGGAAAACAACCGGCGCGCGAGGTTCTACAAGCTCACTGACGCGGGCCGGGCGCGGCTGGCGGCGGAAACCGGCAAATGGGAAAAGATGGTGCGAGCGGTTTCTCGAATTCTTAACGCGCGGGAGGCGTGATGAGACTGCGTTGGCGAAAGGACTCGGAGTTCGACGAAGAGATTCAAGCGCATTTGGATTTGGAAACCCAGGCCAATCTGGGTCGCGGCATGCCGGCCGAGGAGGCGCGCGCGGCGGCGCTAAGAAAGTTCGGGAACACGACCCGAGTGAAAGAGCGGGCGCGCGAGGCCGATCCGCTGTTCTGGCTCGGAACCATCTTTCGCGATCTTCGCCATGGCTTGCGGAGTTTGGCGCGAAATCCCGGGTTCGCCGCCGTCGCGGTGCTTTCGCTGGGCTTGGGAATTGGAGCGAATTGCGCCATCTTCAGTTTCGTGGACGGGTTGCTGCTACGGCCTCTGGATGTGCCGCGGCCGGGTGACGTGGTCCTCGTGAACGCGAGTTCGCCACAGTACCGCTTCGGCTCGTTCTCCTATGCCGAATATTCCACCTACCGCGATCAAAACCGCACGCTGGCCGGGCTGCTAACGCAGGAAGAGAATGCTTTCGCCATTCAGTCCGATGGCGCGCAGGCGCGCAACGTTTACGGCAAACTGATCAGCGGAAATTTTTTTGACGTGTTACAAATCCGGCCGAGCCTCGGAAGAACGTTTCGACCGGAAGACGATTCGCCGGCCACGAAAGAGATCGCGGTGGTGATCAGCGATGAATGCTGGCAGGATAAGTTTCATTCCGACGCGCGCGCGGTGGGCGCTCAAATCAAGCTCAACGCGCAGCCCGCCACGGTGATCGGAATTCTGCCGCACGGTTTTCGCGGCCCTGGCTTTCTGCCCCCGGAAGTTTATGCGACGCTGGCCGCGACGCCGCGGTTGTTCGCCGGCAATGCGCTGCTGACCGATCCAAAAGCGCGCGAGCTGCGGCTTCTGGGGCGACTGAAGCGCGGCGCGAGCGTACGCCAGGCGCAAACGGAATTCGCCGGAATCTCGCAGCGCGTGGAGAGAGTTTTTCCCAAAGCCGATCGCCTGCGCACTGCCACGGTGCTACCCGAGCTGACCGGCCGTCTTCAGGAGGACCCGGACAATCTGCAATCGGTAACCGTCAACCTGATCGTTGCCGCGATAGTTCTTCTGATCGCCTGCACGAATGTGGCGAATCTCCTTTTGGGAAGAGCCGCCGCGCGAGTCAAGGAAATGACCATCCGGCAGTCCGTGGGAGCGGGGCGCGGAAGACTGATCGCGCAGTTGATGACGGAGAGCGCGGCGCTTGCGCTCTTGGGCGCCGGCGCGGGATTGCTGCTGGCGCAGGTGGCGATCAAGTTGATTGCCTCCGTCCGGATCGCCGCCGATATTCCCGGTGGATTTCCCGCGCGAATGGATTTACGAGTGGTGTTTTACGGGCTGGCGGCGTCGGCAGTGGGCGTAATCTTGTTCGGGCTTTGGCCGGCGATTCGCGCCACGCGAGCAGACTTGGTTTCTCCCACCAAGGATGCCGCGCCGAGCCGCTCGCGCGTTCCGCTCCGCAACGCGGTGGTAACGGTTCAAACGGCGCTTGCGGCGATGCTGTTGATCTGCGCTTCGTTATTTCTCAAGAGCTTTTTTCTGGCTCGGAGAGCCGACCCCGGCTTCCGTGTCGACAACGTACTGACAGCGTCGTTCGATCCGTCTCTGGTGGGGTATTCGGAGGAACGCACGCGAGCGTTTTACGACAATCTGCGGACGCGTGCGGCCGCGATTCCCGGAGTCCGCGAGGTCACGATGGGTAGCCACCTGCCGATGGGGATAACCTCCCAATGGACTTCGGTCTCGCAGATGGGAACGCCGACGGTCGAACCGATGTTCGTAATGTATGATTGCGTCGAACCGGGTTACTTCACTACGATGGCGACAACGATTATCGAAGGCCGCGCCTTTGGCGATCGCGACCGAGCGGGAGCCCCCGGCGTGGCGATCGTGAATCGGGAACTGGCGCGGCGCTGGTGGCCGGATGTAGGCGTCATCGGCAAGCGAATCCAGTTCGGGGTGGGCAAGCGAGCCACCGTGGTCGAGGTTGTCGGAATCGCGCGCGATGGCAAATACCAGGCGGCCACCGATCTGCCCGCGCCCTACATTTATCTGCCCTACCCGCAGCAATTCCGCTCGAGCATGACGCTTTTCGTGCACACCGCGGGTGATCCGTTGAGCGTGGCGCCGGTGCTCCGGCAGGAGTTGCAATCTATTGGGCCGGACGTGCCCGCCTACATTCACACCATGCGCGAGACATTCGACGAACACGGCTTGCTTCCATCGCGTTTGCACGCGCAGATCGTCGGCGCGATGGGGATGATCGGGCTGGCGCTGGCCGTGGCGGGGCTGTACGCGGTGGCGGCGTTTGCGGTGGCGCGGCGGACTCGCGAGATCGGGATTCGAATGGCCTTGGGCGCGAGCAGCGTAGTGGTGCTGAAGGGCGTGCTGGCGGATGGAGTGAAGCTGGCGGCCGTCGGAGGCGTTTTGGGAGCCGCGGGCGCGCTTGCACTGACGCGCTATTTGCGAGAGTTTCTGGACCAGGTGAGTCCGCAAGACCCAATCGCTTTTTGGGGTGTTTCGATCTTGATGCTGGCCGTGGCGCTGGCGGCTTGCTGGATTCCCGCCCGCCGCGCCTCGCGCGTGGACCCGGCAATTATTCTCCGGTACGAGTGAGTTATCAGTTATTAGTTGTCAGCTATCAGCTGTCAGTTGTCAGTTTTCAGTTGTCAGTTATCAGTAATCTTACGTTAGACAGGTGCCCCCGCTAAACGCCGCAGGCCGTCGTTGGCAAAGTACTGCGCTTGGCCTTCCTCGATCGCTTTCATAATAAGGTTGGCTACGAATTCCGGCTTGTCACCCGCGGCGTAGTTCGTGGTTGGCCCGCCGCCGGCCGATTTTCCCATCCGGCTCTTGCCGAAATTCGTGTCCGTGACGACCGGATAAACCTCGCTGACGACAATGCCATCCTTGGCCAACTCGGCTCGCGCCGTGAGACTGAACCCAAGCAGCGCTCGCTTCGAAGAGGAGTACACGCTGTATGCCGGAATCGTCATGAAAGAGGTTCCGGAGTTGACGTTGACGATGCTCCCACCGCCCTGGCCCCGCATCATGGGGATCACGGCCTGCATGGCGATGATCGGTCCCAGCACATTGAGATGAAAAATCTCATCGAAAATAGCGGGATCGATCTCTTCCACTGCCGCCGCATAACTGCGGCCTGCGTTGTTGATAAGACCGTCGATTCGGCCGTAATGCCGGTGAACGTCTCGCACTTTCTGGCGCACTCCCTCAAAATCCGTCATATCCGCGGTAATCGGCAAACTGCCGGGAAGACGCTTCGATAGCTCCTCCAAAGCGTCCTTACTGCGGGCGAGCAGCGCTACCTTGGCGCCACGACCGGAAAGAGCTGTGGCTGTCGACAACCCGATTCCCGACGAAGCTCCCGTGACGATAAAAACGCGGCCTTCAATTTGCATCGAATCCTCCTGATTTCAAGGGGGAGCGAGGCTAAAGCCTCGCGCGGGCTGAAGCCCGCCCTCCTACACCGGCGCGGGTGGTGGTTCAGAATCTCCTAATGAACGCGCTCTTACCTGGGAATCCGGCGTCTTGTAGATCGTCGCGAGCCTTGTTGATTCCGCCGTCGGTGATCGGGCCGACCAGAACGCGAAACGTGCCGGGTTTTTCGGGGACTTCCATCATCATCGCGCGAAAATTCCTGCGGCGCAGCACATCCACTTCGAGCTCCGCCTCGTGCTGGTTGGTCGCGGCAAGCTGGAGATACGCGCCGGAAGGGTTCTCGGCCGTGGCCGGCCCAGGCTTGGAACGCGCCTGGCCGGCTTCCACCGGCTTGACCGCTTCTTTAGGCTCCGTTCTTGGCTCCGCTTCTTTTGCCTCCGCTTCTTTTAGGCTCTCTGCGGGCGGCGGAGCAGGCGCGCTCGCTTCCGGAGCCGCGGCCTTCGGAGCCGCCGGTTCCACTGCCACCGGCTTCGGTTCCGCTGTCGGCACCGTGGCCACTTCCACGCTCGCCGCGCCCGAATTCCGGCCCATAATGTACCCCATCCCGAAAAATAATCCGAGCAGGATTACAACGATAAAGAACACGCCCAGAAGCTGGCCGTTTCCCAGGATTAATTCAACTTCGCCGTCTTCGTTTTTTTTCAACCTACAATTTCCTTGTTTTCCCCTGTCGCCGCGTTCAGTTCCACCGCTCCTTTTCCAGGCTGACCAACGGGGGAGGGGGTGGCCGCGTTCAGCAAACGTCCTATTGAAGACAGTATATCGATTGGCAGCGGGAAAACCACCGTGGTGTTTTTCTCCGATCCGATCTCGACCAGGGTTTGCAAATAGCGCAACTGAATGGCAATCGGCTGCCGCGCCATGGTTTCGGCGGCTCGCTCCAGATTCCGCGCGGCCTCAGCTTCGCCCTCGGCGTGAATGATCTTCGCGCGGCGCTCGCGCTCGGCTTCCGCCTGCCTTGCGATGGCGCGGATCATCTGATCCGGCAGATCCACTTGTTTCACTTCCACCATCGCCACTTTCACGCCCCACGGTCCCGTGTGTTGATCGAGAACGGCCTGCAGCTTCACGTTGAGCTTCTCGCGCTGGCTGAGCAACTCATCCAATTCCACTTCGCCTAGCACGCTGCGCAGCGTGGTCTGCGCAAGCTGCGATGTCGCATACAGATAGTTCGCGACTTCCAGCACCGCCCTGGTCGGCTCGACGATGCGGAAATAGATCACCGCGTTCACCTTGACGGTGACGTTGTCGCGGGTCACCACGTCCTGCGGCGGGACTTCGAAAGCTTCCACGCGCAGCGAGACCCGCACGATGCGGTCGATGGGCGCGAACACCAGGATGACGCCGGGTCCCTTGGGCTTCGGTAAAACGCGGCCCAGGCGGAAGATCACGCCCCGTTCGTATTCGGCGAGTATCTTGATGCTGGTCAGGAGATAAATCACGATTACCAGTATCGGAATGAGTGTGGTCAGATCCATTGGGTTGCTCCCACTTCTGCAGGCCGCGATCCCGAACGTTCGTTCCCGTGCGGCTTGCTTGTCACGTTAAGATACCACTTTTAGCTTGCGCCCAAGGCGCGTCCAGCGCAAGGATTCCAGCCGCGCCACCTGTGCGCGGGCTTGCTCCAGGTTCTTTTCCAAATCGTTCACGCATTGCCACGCCTCCAGTTCCGATTTGCGGGCATGATCGTAATTCTTCAGCGCAGCGGCGCGTTCCTCTTGCAGATCCAAAGCCCAGCGCGTGCGTTCTTCCAGATCCGTCTCGAGTTTCCGGGCCCACTCCAGCCGCGTGTCCAGCTCGTGCTTCATCTCCTGGTGCGAAAGATTGTGGAAGGCGATGTGCCGTTGGTATTCGCCCGTCAGGAGGGCGAGATCGCGCGCGGTGCGGCCGGCGCGGCGGCACGCCTCGCGGTATTGCAAGGCCAGCTCGGAAAGGGGCGGAAGGAAATTTCCCTTGCGGGCCGCGATGGGAAGCGACCAGCTTTCGGAATGCTCTACGCCAAACTCGGGGACGCTTTCCGAGGCGACGCGTACCGAAGGAAAACCCGCGCAAGCCAAAGTCTGGCGCAGTGAAGCCTCGCTGAATACGCGCAGCTCCAGCGTCGAGCCATGCCCGCCGTGAAAAGTCAGATCTTCGAATACCTCGATTCGTCCGTCGCGGCGGCGATTGATCAGCACGGTTTCACTGCCGGGCGATGCCAGCGTGTATTCGTGCAGCTCCGGAAAATGTTCGGCCGTTTTGCCCGCGATGCGGTAAGGCGTAGTCAACAACAGAAGCCCGTTGGGCTTGAGCAGACTCGCCAGGTTCGCGAACGCTTTCTCGATCGGCGGCGGCACATGCTCCATCACTTCGCTGGACAAGATGAAATCGAAGCGGCCTGCGTCGCCCTCGTCCGGATGAGTCGCATCGAAAAAAGGGGCCTGGTGATAAAACGTGTTCGTGTAATCGAGTTTTTCGGCCAGGCGCGCGGCAAGCTGCGGCGAATCGCTCATGCCGATTCCGCGAATTCCCTTGAGCTCCGGGAATTCGGGGAGCGCCATCGCCGTGCCGAAGATTTCGGTAGACAGCAACGCTACCAAAGCTCGTACCCGCATGCTGGATCCGCAAGTGGGGCAATAAGCGGCTTCGCGGCCCAGCGGTCGCTCAAGCCGTTCGCATTCCGCGCCGCAGATGTTGCAG
The DNA here is from genome assembly GCA_036521975.1 of Bryobacteraceae bacterium. Classification (GTDB taxonomy): domain Bacteria; phylum Acidobacteriota; class Terriglobia; order Bryobacterales; family Bryobacteraceae; genus Palsa-187. The sequence continues at coordinate 1,606 of DATDGT010000149.1, read as the reverse complement.
GTGAAATGGGGTGCGTGATTCAGTTGCCTCGTATTATAAGGGTGCGAGGAACATAGACGCTGGCAGACTACGTTTTCGGCGTATACTGGACGCATCGGAGATCCTTTTGTAACAATCCCCGTTAATCCTGCTGGAGGTGATCGAGATGAAGCGCCTCACCGTTTCCCTGCTACTTCCTTTGTGCACAGCCATCGCGCTGCGCGCCCAAGAACCACCCGCAGAACCCCCTGCGAATGCTCCCGCCGAGCCGCCCGCATTGCCGGGGATTCGCCCGCCGAACGCGAATGCAGATCCGCAGCCTTACGACAAAGTGATTACCAGCGAAGCCAAATCGAAGACCGGCATCTTCACGGTGCACGTCCTCAAGGACAAGTACTACTACGAGATTCCGAAGGACCAACTGAATCAGGAATTCCTCTGGAACACTCAGATTGCGAAAACAACCGTGGGAGTCGGTTATGGAGGACAGCAATTGGCCGACAGGGTCGTCAAGTGGCAATTGAATGGGAACAAGGTCAACTTGCGGTCGCTCGATTACGAAGTGGTGGCGGACCCGAAGTCGCCGATCGCGCAAGCCGTGCAGGCGGCCAACAACGACACGATCATCATGACCTTTCCGGTAGCCGCGTTCGCCAAGGATGGATCGCCGGTGATCGAGGTGACGCGGCTCTTCAGCACAGATGTTCCCGAATTTAGCGCGCGCCAAAGGTTGAACGCCACGACGATGGACGCCTCGCGATCCTATATCGAGCGCGTCACTCCGTACCCGCAGAACATCGAAGCGATCGCCACCGTCACCTACACGCGAGCTCAGTTGCCCGTGGGCGGGGCCGCGGGGCCCGCGCCGATCGCGGCCGGAGGAATGCGGCCGGGGAGCGCGACGGTGGTGCTGCATCACAGCATGGTGAAACTTCCGGAGAAACCGATGATGCCTCGCGCATTTGACGAGCGCGTTGGCTATTTTACACAGAACATGATCGATTACAGCCGCGAGGAGCACCGTGCACAGCGCGTGCGCTACATCGCCCGGTGGCGCTTGGAAAAGAAAGATCCCAATGCAGCGGTATCCGAGCCGGTGAAACCGATCGTTTATTACGTCGATGCGGCAACGCCGCTGAAATGGCGGGACTGGGTAAAACGAGGCGTGGAAAGCTGGCAGCCGGCGTTCGAGGCTGCCGGCTTCAAGAACGCGATACTCGCGAAGCTTGCTCCCACTCCCGAGGAAGATCCCGATTTCAGTCCGGAGGACGTCCGCAATTCGGTGATCCGTTGGCTGCCTTCGACTACCGAAAACGCTAATGGGCCGCACATTTCAGACCCTAGAACGGGCGAGATCCTCAACGCGGACATTCAGTTCTATCACAACGTGATGAACCTGCAGCGCGATTGGTATTTTCTGCAGGTGGGGCCGCTCGATCCCCGCGCACAGAAGCTTCCCTTGCCCGACGATCTTATGGGAAGACTGTTAGATACTAGCCCACAAGATCTGAGAATTGGTCCCTCAGAATTGCCGTCGTGAGCGCGAGCGGCGTGGCGGGCAAGCTGTCAGCAGTCAGCAGTCAGCATTCAGCGGTCAGCTAGCGATCAGCTTACAAGTTGGATTCGA
>DATDGT010000148.1:0-48580 GCA_036521975.1 Bryobacteraceae bacterium | reverse complement strand
TCCTCCCTACGTTCAGCGGCAGGCAAGACCGTGGGAGAAGCCGAAGATATTCCGTTCTTCTTCACATTGATTCCTGTTTCTCGCCCTGCTCAGTAATTAGGACCAGGAGAACTGTCTCATCAATATTGGCACGGAGGGGGGGCTGCCACGATGATCTCCAACTTTATGGGTACGACCATCGGGGCACTCGCGCCAGTAACGCCGCCCACGAGCCCTCAGATTCTTTCGCAGTTTGCGTTCGGCGGAGGCTGGTACTCGGCTTTGTATTTCACGAACTCGAGTGCTGCTTCTGTTTCCTTCTCTGTGGACTTCACGGCTGATAATGGCATCCCGCTTATCTTACCTGCGATAGGAAGTTCCTCCACTACGGTGAATCTCGCGCCGTACGCGACAGCAATTTTGGAAGCGCCCGATGTAGGAAACCTAAGCCAGGGGTACGTCACCGTATCATTGCCGGGGGGCGTCAGCGGATATGGCGTCTTCCGGCAGAGTGTACCGGGGGTTCCCGATCAGGAAGCTGTGGTGCCCCTAGCGCGCAGCAACTCAACCGGCAGCACGCTGACTTGGGACGACACCGTCTATACGACCGGAGTCGCCATTGCGAATCCGAGCACTGTGCCGGTTACTGTCTCGGTGACCGTGTGGAACAGCTCCGGAGCCGTTATTGGCACGTCTTCTATCCCTTTGGCGGCAGGCGCCAAAACGGAAGCGGCATTGCGCAGCATTCCCGGCTTATCCGGCGTGGTGGGCAATCGCGGATCTGCGCAATTCACCGTCAGTTCTGGAAGTGTGGCGGTTCTGGGACTGCGCTTTAATGGTACCGCCTTCACCTCGATTCCGACGGCACAGGAGTGATCGGCCACCTGCGGATCGCCACGATCCCGCGGTTCCCGTTTTGGGCAATCGCTGTCTGAATTGCCATTCCAATCACAATCCCGGCGTACAAGGTTGCTCGCGCCCTGAACGGTGGTGGTAGGAGGCCGCCCCACCGCACGGTCAGATAGAGAGCCGATGAGGCCCAGGTTTCCGCAGCTCCCAATCAAAGAGCAAGCGGGACACGAAAACGGATGTGAATACATTCGCCACGAGACCGAGAACCAGAGTGATAGCGAAGCCTTGGACGGAGCTGGAACCGAACAGAAACAGGCAGCTGCAGGCGACGACTGTGGTGACGTGAGTATCCAGAATAGTAAGGAACGCACGGCGGAACCCTGCGTCTACTGCCGCGAACGCAGCTTTGCCAGAACCAAGCTCCTCGCGGATGTGCTCAAAGACAAGCACGTTGGAATCAACTGCCATTCCGATGGTAAGAACGAGCCCTGCGATTCCCGGTAGTGTGAGGACGGCTCCGAAGGAGCTGAGCGCCGCCAGCAGGATGAGCGCGTTTAAAAGCAGCGCCAGCACCGAGTGACTTCCGCTGCGTTTGTAGTAAGTGACCATGGCGGTGGCGACCGCGCCTAAACCGGCGGTCGCGGCGGTAAAGCCTTGGCGCACCGAATCCGTACCTAGCGAAGGGCCGACCATGCTTTCCCCAATTACGTTTACTTTCGCCGGCAGAGAGCCCGCGCGCAGGTTGAGCGCTAGTTCCGCTGCCTCTTCGCGGCTGCGCGCGCCCAAGATCTCCCCCGTATCGCCGATTTTGCCTTCGATAACGGCCACCTCCAGAATCTTACCGTCGAGCACGATGGCGGCGCGCTGACCGATGTGGCTCGCGGTGTACGACTCGAACTGTTTCGCCGCCGCCTGACTTAACACGAACGTTGTTGCCCATCCACGACTGGTCTGCGAGCCGCGCGCTCCGCGCAGGTCGGCGCCACGAATGACGGGAATTCTCGCGAGTCTGTACCAAGAGCCATCGGGAGCCTGAAGCAACTGAGACGAAAGCGGCAGCGCGCCATTGCGCGGGTAGGCCTGTTCTGGTGTACTAAAAGGACCATCCTGCACATCCAGCCACTCGAGTAGGCCGGCAGTGCTGATGACGCGCTTTAAACGTGCGGGGTCATCAACGCCGGGGACTTCGAGGCGCAGTTGATCTTCCGCGCCCCTCCGTCCAACGGGCTGAACTGTAGCTTCGGAAAGTCCGAGAGCGTTGACCTTTCTGAGCATGACATCACGCGTTTCGCGCATAATCTGATCGCGAAAGGACGGGGGCGGCGGGCCCGAGCCGGTCCATGCCTCGCTCCAGGCGACCTGCACGGTGAGATGTATTCCGCCGCGTAAGTCGGCTCCGAGACGGACGTTTTTATGCAAATTTGCTAGCAGTTCCTGCCTCGATGCCGGCAGGCCGGTCAGCATATAAATGGACAATAAGGTGACTCCGAGAACGACGAGAGTCCGAATGATGAGACCACGCCTCATAACACACCTCACTTCAAAAAGAAATTTGGGAATTGCGCGTTAGCTTGAAGAGGGCGGCGGAGGACGTTGATGCAGGGCCGTTCCCTTAGATCGGCGTGCTGCGTTTGTGATCCGGGGAATGACAGCAGATGTAAGATATGGCAAGCGGAGCGCGATGCCGCGAATCGGAGAAAGTGCTGCTTCTGAAGAATAGGCTTGACCTTGCTCAACGCGCACAACGCATTCGCTGTGCGCTTGCCGCTTAACGCGCACAACGCATTCGCTGTGCGCTTGCCGCTGTGTATTGCCGATCCAGACGGGGATTTTTGGCTGGTGGGAGGTGATCTCGTTTTTCAGTGCGTGAGTCGATGCCCCCGAAAACACGCGCCCCACCGTGCATAGGACAGCGGCCAACAGAAGCGCACGTATAAAACGGGCGGCGGTAGACATCGGTTGTATTTTAGCCGAGTTGCGAAGCATTTGCACCACCCCTCTCCACAGCGTGAGGAGGGCGTCTCCTCGAACCTGTCCCCGCTATCGTCCGCTAAGCCGCGCGGTTTTCATCTAGCTTGGCCGTCACCGAGCCACTACTTCAAAGCCGGCGGTCCGTTTGAGTTGCTTGCCGGCTGCATCGGCCGCCGTGATTTCGAGTTGGTATGATCCCACCGGCAATGAATCGAGCGGCAGCCTCGCGCCGGCGGGAACCGATTTGCTTCCGGCAGCGGCCGGGGCCGGGAGACCCATAAAACCCCCGTCCCACTTCTGATCGCCGGTCTTGAGATCGACTATGCGTATACGCACCTTCGCGGATTGCGCGTCGGAGCCGTACACCTCGAAATAGAAGTAAGCCACTTCGGATTTTTCAAATCGTGCGGAACCAGTGGGGACCACCTGCACGTTATCGGTGATCAGTGGGGTGCGGTCTTCAAGTCCCAGGCCGAGACCCAGATCGCCCGCCGGATGGGTTTCCCGGCTCAAGGCGATGCCGCTCATGGCGAAGTCTCCGGACCAGGGTTCGACCGTCAGAGGAATCTGGAGTTTGCCGAAGTCCGCCTCGCCCTGATTGAAGGCTAGGGTAAGCGTATAGTTGCCCGGAGCGATCTTGAACTCCTTCTCATAATGCAGCGGTTTTGCCTTCAGCCGCTCGGCTGCCGAAGAATCGTCGATATCGAGCTTGAGAGTGTCGCTGAAGCGCGCCCTTACGTCTCCGTCCGGGGTGGTCGCGATGCCGAGGAAGTTCATGTCGATATGCTGCTTGCTCTTCTTGGCATCCAGCTTGAGCGTATCGGGCTTGATTTCCATGACCACATTGACACGCGCCACGTTAGGAGCGGCGTAAAAATAGGGTAGCTGGATGGATGCGGCGATGCCACCCGACTGGGCACTCGCCGCGCGCTTATCCAACTCCTTCGCCGCCGCGGTCCCAGCTAACAGATCAAGGGGTTTAGCTGTACAGTAACTGCTACGGGCGCGGACCTTGGCCCCTTTGCGTTCGACCGTGACTTTGATCGCATGACAGCTACCTTCCTTGGCCTCGGGCGCGGTGTAGGTGAGAGTGTAGTAGGTGTTTTGTTCTTGCTCGATTCTTTGCAGGGCTCCCAGTAGATCGCTAGTGTTGGTCACTACGAAGCCGCCGGTCCCGTTGGCGATTCCAAAGAACACCTGCTGGGCCTGGGTTCCGGTATCCAGGATTGGAGTGGGGAAATCGCCGGTGTCGCCCTGCGGGGCACCACTGAGTCCGTCTCTGCTACGCCGAGTGTTGCCGGCGACCGAATTAGGCGCAGCGACGTTCGCGTTCGTCTGGCTTAGAACCGGGCGGACATCCATGGGATAGAAGGCGACCCCGGACCTATTCGCTGCGTCCACTGTCTCGCGTATTTCGCTGCGCTGGTCGCCATTGAACACCAGCGCTCCGCCGAACAGGATTACGATTTTGCGCCCGGGAAGGGAACCCAGGCTCTTTCCCAGGGATCCGAGCGAGCGGATCATATCACGGGCCTTTATGGAATTGGCGGACGCGTTGCCGCCGGAACGGTCCGCCGGCCGGCCGAAGGTTTGGTCGGCTCCGCGTGCGGCGTCGCGCGAAGCGCCGGTGTTCGAGCCGGATACGAATCCCAGCGTGCTGGCCTGGGTCACCCCTTCCTTTAACCGGCCGGCGTTGTTGGTGAAGCTTTGCACCATGCGCACGGTCCCATCGAACGCCACGATGGCCATCATGTGGTTGGCTCCGGCCTCGGCGTCGATAAAGCTATTGGCGGCTTGGCGGACGAGCACCATATCCTGCGGCTCAATACTGGTCTGATCGAAGAACAGTACCATCGAGCGCTGCTGGCCGCCAACGGATGCCGGAGCGAAGGTGAACCCCTTGATTGCTTGCTCCCTTCCATCTTGAGAAACGTGAAAATCCTTAGCAGTAAGATCCCGGATATAGGCGTCACCATTGCCGGTGACAACGGCGTCGATGAGCACTTCGCGAGTCTCGGTCTGAATGACGTTACTCGATTGGGCGCGTGCCGCTCCCGCAGCGAGGCCGAGGATCGCCCATAGGATCACAGGCCGCGCATGTTTGGCGCTCATCATGATCACAGGCTAAGGCCTGTGCCACCATCTTGCCCAACCCAACTGCACGAAATGTAGAAACTCCAGATGATGAACCTCACGGAATTTCGACGCCTCTGTTCCTTGCGGATATGCTGTGCCCCTCGTTGTCTCGAACGACCAAACGCACGACGTAGCGCCCTGGCGCTACGTTAAATGTCTCCTTCAGATTGATTCCGCTTTGAAGAGCGGCCAAGGTCTGATCGCGAAGATGCATCTCCACCACGCGCTGGATTCCGGAAACGTAGTTCCCGTTGGAATCGAACAAACCGGTGACCATCGTCAGCGTGTCGTTGTTTCGATCGTCGGCTTTACGGAACTTCAAGCTTTGCAGATTGAGATGAGCCACCACCGTCAGTTCGGCCTTAAAATCTTCGGGCTTGAAAAATTCAGTCTGAAGCTCAACAGGGATCTCTTGAACTTCTTCCGGCGAAAAGACGATTTCCTGGAGTTCTTCCCTAGCCGCCTCGGCGGAATCAACCGCGTGCCGAGGAGCCCAGTAGCCGCGCCGCACCTGGATGTCCAGGTTGGCTGAATTCCGCAGCGTCACTTTGAGCCCGTGGTAGGTCCCGTCGTACTTCAGCTCCTGGGGCGAGAATCCCAGAACGTACACATACTCCGGCCGCGCCGCGAGACGATTCAGGCCATCCTTCAGACCGTTGTCATTGTGAAAGAACGTGCCTCCGGTTCCGTTGGCCATGTCGGCCAGGACGTCGGCGGCCTGCGTGGCGGCGGCAATGTCGATTCCCGCCTGGAGAGTGCTCGCGATGGCGGTATGGAGCGCCCCTTGGCTAGCATCTCCCCCTGGAATGAGTGTGTACAACCCACGCATGTCGATGGTGTTGATGACGACGTTGGCGCGGATCGCCTGATCGATCACGTCGTATTCGGCGGATTGGTGATCGCGGGTGAGCAGGAAACCCGGCGAGACCAAAACCAGGTTTCTGTTGCCGGGCATGCTGGAAAGACGGCGCGCGATGTCGCGAAGGGCGCCCAGCGCGCTAGTGGTTTCGCGATCGCCGTAGGTGAGAGCCAGGCGCGTCACCGCACGCAGTTTGTTCATGGCCATGAGTGAGCACAGATCGACCCCGGGCGTCAGTTGGTCGGTTTGGCCCACCGTGCAGGCGCCATTGCAACTGGACGCCTCCGCGTAAGCCGCCGCCAACAACGAATCGGCCGTGTGGTTGCCGAGCATCTGCACAAGTTGTCCGTCGGTGAACAGATGCCCATCCAAGTACAGAAACTTGTTTACTAACTGGTCAGCGACGTAATAGGTGATGGATGGACAATCCTGCTGTGGGTCCGGGCCGCTTGACCAGGGCTGCACCCGGTTCACGGCGGCGTGAAGCTTGTCCTTGTCGGCGGTGAAATCGGTCAGAACGATGCCGCTAGTGGTATAGATTCCCGCGCGGGTCATCGAATCGAATGCTTCATCCAGGTGGCGATGCATCGCCTGGCGCGTTTGCAGCAGATCGCCGCTCTTGAGGTGGATGTCGTCGACGAGATACGCGATGTAGCGATCTGGCAGCACGGGCTTGGCTTCCTTTGATCCAACGACGGGTGACGTTACGGACGTTTCCGTGGCAGCGGCTATGGCGTCGGCTGCCGCAGCCCCGCTCGCCTCGATAGAGAACTTAGTAATGGTCTGAAGTCTGCCCTTATCGAACAGTAGGAAATCCTCTTTGCGGAGGCCGCCTATCGACCGTCCGGCGCGGTCGCGGACCACCACGGGCACGGAGACGAGATTCACCCGGCTGCTAAATGTGACCGGAGCTTCCTGAGATGTGATTTCAGGTTGGCTTTGCGTTGGGACGGTCTGGCAAAGAGCCGAACAGGCGAACACAACCGTGCCGATTCGTAATCCCAATCTCGTCTTTGCGTCCACAGACGGTACAATTCTCTCACGGCAGGAACGTCCCAGGGATAATTCGAACTGGACCCCCGTGCTCCGCCGTGTTTCTCAGCTCTCATCACGCGATTGGTCCAGGGAAATGAAATGGCTAGATGAAAACCCCGCGGCATAAGCCGCCGATCATTTCCGATATTGCTGGCCGGTTACGTGTTCCATCCAGTCGACGACCTTGCCGTCGAGCCTTTCCTGAATGGCGATGTGCGTTACGGCCGTGATGGGCGTGGCCCCGTGCCAATGCTTTTCGCCGGGCGCGAACCAAACGACATCTCCAGGCCGGATCTCCTCGACCGGTCCACCCCAGCGCTGCGCCCATCCGCGACCGGCCGTGACTATTAGAGTTTGACCGAGCGGGTGGGTATGCCATGCCGTACGGGCGCCCGGCTCGAAGGTGACGCTGGCGCACTGGACACGTGCCGGATCGGGCGCCTGAAAAAGTGGATCGATCCGCACCGTGCCAGTAAACCAATCCGAAGGTCCTTTTGCCGAAGGCTGCGAGCCGACTGGTTTGATCTCCATCGGGGACATTATTACAGAGGTTCAGCGGTGATCACGTGATCGCGGAATCACAGGCTGAAGCGTGTGCCACCATCTTGCCCAAACCAAGTGCGGGAAATGTAGAGACTCCAGAAATGGAGGCAGATGAAGGCAGAATGAACCAGGTGAAATGTTCAATGAGGCCGCGATCATTGCAGAGATCTTTGTCTGGAAAAGTACTCCTCGAAATGCGTTCATCGAGGCGTCCCGTTGCACGAACGATAAGTTACGGCACTTCCGGAATGAGATTCGTGCCGTTGGTTTTGAGCGCTATGCCGTTCGACGAGTTCAGCTCGGTAATCCACACGTAGTGTGCTCCGCTCCTGGCGCGATAACCCGTGACTTTGACCTTGTTGCCGGGCTCCAGAGAAGTCGCGGTCCAGCCTTTCAAATGGAGTGGGCTGGTCAACTCACCCTGCCATTTCTGAACCTCGCCCTTATCGTCCTTCACTTCGAAGTCAACGATGCAATGAGGATTGGTGAAGTGAAATTCCGTAACGGTGCCTGCGAAGGTGACGGGCGAAGTCCGGTCGAATTCCGCGAAACCGTGATGCGCCAAGGCTAATGCCGGGACGAAAAGAAAACCAGCCGCCTTCATCTTGTTTACCATGTGCCCTCCTCGATCCACCGATTCAGATCCCGAACATAATGACGTCCGTTGAATGTGTACTCCGGGATGGTGACCACCACGTAACCCTTGGCGGCCAGCGGCTTGCCGTCGCTGCCCGTTTCATTCAGGGCCGTCGCAATCACCCAGATATCGTGATTGGCGCCGGGGTTTTCGGCGGCGGGCGCCAGCAGACCGCCCGGGCCGATCTTGCCAATCTCGTCGTTATGGCTTGAATCCACCGCATAGAAGACCTCCATCGACCACGAAGCCTTCACTGGACCCAGTTCGAGATCGTCGGCCGTATGCGGTCTGCCGTCCGGACCGCGCTGATACGCGACCGCCTCGAACTGCTGAAAGCCTCTTGCATATTTTTGGTTGCCGAACGCGGCCATCGACGATTCCGGCGTCACCTTGATGTAATCCACGCGATCGTAAATCGCGATGGCGCCCTTCAATACGGAGCCTTGCAGCGTAACGTCACGCTTGCCCGGCGCCGCGGTATTCGCGACGTCCACTTCCGCGATCACCTCGCCAGCGCTCTGCGAAACGATCCGGCGCACCGTGACGTCCGGCCCAAGGTTCACATCCTTCGGCGTCACTTGAGCGGGCAAACGATCTCCGATCAACCGAATCGAATTCGCACGGGAACCAACCTTTAACGACTGCCAGTCGAGGGCGATCAACGTCGATCCGGGCGAGGGGCGCCGCAGTTCCACGTCAAAACCGAACTCCTGGTATTGTCCCCAGAACCATCGGCCCTCGGCGAAGGTCTGATCGGGCGACAACCATAAGGCTTCGCGCGCTTCACTCAAAGGATCGCCGGGGGAACTCGAAGAGCCGGCTCCTTTGGAACGTCCCCGCCACGCGTAGCCTCCGAACAACAGAGCCTGGCCGGTTCGGACGATGGTAGAGCCATCTTCCACGGAGTGCAGGGTCACCCGAGTTGCAAACTCATCGGGCGCTACTCCCGGATCCACCTGCATCTCGCCGACGTACTTGCCGCGGCCCTGCAGGTGAGCCGTCGCCAGCCAGCGGCCAGCCGGATTCGGCGGCGAACCGCGGGCGCTCCACTTGACCCAGTCGGCCGTATGCAGCGGAGCTGTCCTGCTCAGAAAAGCAATCGCCGCGTCGCTCCCCTTCACTTTATATTGCGTGACATGCGAATCGGCGAGCTTGGTCCAATCTTCGGCCGAGCGCCGCCAGGACAGCGGACGGGCCGCGGCATGGCACTCTGTACAGGCGCCGAGCGGCTGTTCCGCGCCGATCGAGCTTTCATCCCAAACTCGACGCTCGGGATAGTACATCACCGGTTTCGCTTCCTCCGGCGCGAGGCCATGAGTGGCGCTGAGACTTTTCACGATTGACCGTGCTTCCACTGGGGTTAGCTCGACACGCTTTTCCAGGACCATTTTTTTCAGGGCTTCCTGCCAACCTTCGGGCGTGGTCCGCTCCCAGGAGATACGTTCCATGTTTCCACGCTCGTCCCGAGCATGGCAGGCTCGGCATTTGGCCATCACTAGTGGATCCGTAACCGGGATCCCTTCTTCGCGCAGGGCTTTGTTTGCAGCTTGGCTCAACAGCAAACCGGGTAAGAGAAAAATCGGCGCCACTCGCCGAAAACCGCCTCCCTTGGGTATTCTAGGTGAATGAAGCGGGTGCTGGTGCGCGGTGACGGAGTGGCCGCTTACTGCTGCGTCCATCTGCTCGGACAGGCGGGCATTCCCGTTGCGCTCGACCGGCCAAGCCGGACGCGGCTTCCCGCAATTATGCTCAGCGAGACGGCCGTCAGTTTGATCGCGGACGTGTTTGGGCATAAGGATCTATTTCGGGACTTACCACGCATCCGCAGCAGGTCCGTTCTGTGGGGTTCAGGCACGGAGGCCGTGACCTTGCCCCACTCCGCAGTGGTCGTTTCCGAGCAAATCTTACTTGACCAGCTTCGCCCGCTCGACCAGCTTCGCCCGCTTGACCAGCTCCGTCAACTCGACCATCTCCGCCCGTCCGCCGTCCCCCAAGAATTACCCGCTTCCCCGGAGTGGCATGTTTTTGCTTCGCGACCCCTGCCGCCCGGATCGGTGGAAGAGCGCTTCGGATCGCGGATCGCTCGCGCGTGGGCGGTCGATCTAAAAGACGTTGCGGGCCCCGGCTGCTGGATTGAATCTCTCGGCGATGGCTGGTTGTTCTTGATCGGGAATGCCGGCGGTACAGGCTGGCTGCTGTCGGTGGGCAGCCAAGCGGGCTCGGTTCTCGAACAAAGCCGCCTGGTGGCGAAACAGATCGAGCGCCTTGGAGAATCGGGCGGCGAGTTTCCGGCATTTCCGCGAGTAATCGCTCCCCTTTGTGGTATTGGCGCGGAGGGAACCCGCTGGCTCGCCTGCGGAACCGCCGCGCTGGCGTTCGATCCGATCTGCGGCGACGGTACGGCTCACGCGGTGCGGGAAGCCATCCTTGCCGCGGCTGTGATCCGCGCGGTTTCCCATGGAGCGCCCATGGATGAGGTTTTTGCGCATTATGAATCGCGCCTGATCGCGGGATTCCAACGCCATCTCGCAAACAGCGCGGGTTTCTACCGCACAGGTGGCGGCAGCCCGTGGTGGAGCGCGGAACTTGCCGCCGCCGAGCGCGGCCTCGCCTGGTGTGCGCAAACAATGACCAAATTCCCTGAATTCCGCTTCCGCCTAAACGGCTATGAACTCGAGGCTGTCGCATAAACCAATGCCTCATTTCGAGGCTTAGTACTCCGTTTCAAAAATCCGGCCACGTATTCGAGAGCAATGTGGGGCAGCGCCCTGCGCTGCGGCGGGCCCTCGGCCCACCCGGTGCAGGCGGCCTGGGAGGCCGCCGTAGGCCGAGGCCCCACCGGAAGCAAATACGTGGCCGTACATTAGTTCTTAGGACTCACGATCCAGTCCACGATATCGCCGATCACCGCAGGAGAAACGTGACCGGGGTTGACATATTCCGCAGGCAGGCTCCTTCCCTTGCCTGAAATGAAGAGATGATTCAGGTCCGCGTAGGAATTAAAGGTCGCGTTCGCGTGACCGGCCAGAGCCGATTGCCAACGATCAAAATCCTTCTTTCCAACTTGAAAATCGCGCTCGCCCTGGAGAAATAGCAAAGGGATGGAAAGCCGGCCGGCCAGGGCCGTGGGATCGTAATTTTTCACGTCGAGCAGCCACTCGGATGGCAAGCCCAGAACCACTGGTGGATTCACCGCGGCAGGTTCCAGCGCTTTGAGTTTCCCGGTCTCGACTTTCAACGTATCGAGACGCCTCTGCGCCTCTTCCGCGGGAAGGACGCCCGTCTCGGCCAAGTACTCCGTCTGGTCCAAGACGAGTTCTTCAATGGGCCGGGAATTGGCTGCAAGAAAGATCACTCCGGCGAGCTTGCCATCCTCCGCCGCGATGCGCGGAGCGGCATAACCACCCAGGCTGTGGCCCAAAAGGTAAATGCGACCGGGAGCTATTTCAGGTTGGAGACGCATGAAAGCGGCGGCGGCCAAAGCGTCGTCGATGGTCTCCTCGCGCAGCGTAAACGCGATTTGGCTCATCTGACGCCCGTAGGCCATGGTGCGCTTGTCGTAGCGCAGGACGGCGATGCCGCGGGAGGAGAGCCCTTCGGCCATATCGGCAAATACCTTGTTGGCCCGCAGAGACTCATCCCGGTCGTTGGGACCCGGACCGTGCACCAAAATCACAGCGGCAAACGGTCCTTTGCCCGCCGGTATAGTGAGCGTTCCGCCCAATTTCCAGGGATCGCCGCCGATGGTCACTAACCGTTCGCGGAACGCATCGGGGTTGCCGTAGGGCGGATGTTCCCAGACGGTGGGCGGCGTGGGCGCATCCGCAGGGCGAAAGTGGATTGCCGCAAGTTGGCCCGATTCCTCGATATTGAATTGGATCGTGACTCTCGTCTTCGAGAAAACTACTGGGAAACTGACCACCGCGGTGCTTCCATCGCGCGTCAGCGCCGGCTCCCCCACGTCGCCTGCCGTGCCGAAAGCGCTCAACTCTTCGCGGAATCGGCCGGTTAGAGTGTCCAGGGTGAATACCTGTTTGAAGTTGTCGTTGAACATCGCCCTCAACGCCGGATATTTTTCCGCCAGCAAATAATCGAGCGCTTTGCGCCCCGTTGCGGCCGGATCTGAACCGGTTTGAGCCGCGGCAAAATCGGCCACTGCGGCCAGGATTGCGATGGAAGCGATCCCTCTGCGAACCCGCCGGAGGCGGTGTTTAAATTCCATGTACGCTCCTTGTGCCGTATGGAAAAATCCCGACAGGGGATGAAAGGAGCTTCGGGGCGCTACGCGGCAGGGCGGATCACGTCAAACGAGGGCGGCGAACTATTTCCGAGACAATCAAACTTATAGCATATCGCCCTGTTGAAAAGCAATCTGTCTAATTTTTTCCGTCTAATTTTTCTTGACAGGAATTATGGGCCATGGTACAGTTTCCTTTCGCGAGGGCTGTTATCCACGCGAATTCCTGAACTCCTCGTTCGCATTTGCACACAGTCGGCGCAAATGCTTCTCCTGTCCAGGCCGGACACTCCGCTCTTCGTATTCTGAGCGTTTTCTCGCTATTCGCGTGGCGCCAGCCAAAAGGACCGGGAGAAAAAATCGATGTCTGCTCGAAATGGATTCATTCGACTTGGATTTCTGCTTGTAATCGCGGCGGGACTTCACGCACAAAGCGTTTCCGCGCCTGGAATCCCGATTGACGACCAACTCACCATCCGCAAATGCGGCGGCTGCCATCCGCGCGACGCAAGTGGGACGATGACCAGAATTTCCTATATCCGCACGACGCCCGAAATTTGGGAACAGGCTATCAAACGGATGATTCGGCTTAACGGCATGGCGGCGACCCCGCAGGAGGTTCGCGACATCGTTCGCTACCTGAGTAACAACAACGGGCTCGCGCCGGAGGAAATGTCGGCGGGGTTCTGGGAGGTGGAGCACCGCACCCAGGGCTATCAGGACGATCACGTTCCGAATCCGGTCCTGCAGCGCACCTGCAATAACTGCCACAGCATTGGACGCGTGTTGGCCCAGCGCAGGACCCGCGAGGACTACCAGAAGCTCCTGGCTATGCACATCGGGATGTTCCCCAGCGCGGAGAATGTATTCCGCCCCCAGCGTACCAGGGGAACTCCCGTCGAGTGGACGCCCGCGCAACTCACGATTACGCAAGCGGGCGGCGTTACCGCGACCCCGCCTCGTGCGCAAGCGCAGGCTAACGCGAACGGAAAGGCGCCCGGCGAACTCGCCGTCGACTACCTCGCGACTAACCAGCCGCTGATCACGCCGGAGTGGACGGCGTGGAAGGCCGCCATGCGGGCTCCGAAACTGGCTGGTACATGGTTCGTTTCGGCATACCAACCGGGTCGGGGAAGAGTTTACGGCCAAGTTGTAATTACGCCGGGAGCTTCGGACGATCTTTTCTCCACTGCGACGCAGCTCACCTACGCCGGCTCCGGAGCGACACTCAAATTCACCGGAAAGAGCATTGTGTACACGGGCTATAGCTGGCGCGGCCGCTCCGCCAGTGGAGCTATGAGCGCAATACCGGTTACCGGTCCGGCGGCGCCTGTGACCGCCGCCAGCGGGACCCCCGGGGAATGGCGCGAAGCGATGATGGTTTCCCGCGACGGCAACTCCATGGACGGCCGTTGGTTCTGGAGCGGCTTCGGCGAACTGGGAATGGACGTGCATCTCGTGCGCGCCAGCGCCGACCCCACCATTCTAGGCACGGACGTCTCGGCGCTTCAGTCGCCTTCGCATCGCGAAGTGAAGATTTACGGCGGCAACCTTCCGACCTCGCTTAAGCCGGCGGACGTTGTCCTCGGTCCCGGCATCACCGTCGCGAAGGTGGTCAGCGCGACTCCCAGCCTTGCCACCGTCGAAGTGGATGTCGCCGCCAATCTTCCCGTCGGTATGCGCGACCTGTCGGTGGGACGCGCCAGCAAGATAAAGGCACTGGCGGTGTACGACAAGATCGCCTATGTAGAAGTCACTCCGAACGCGCAGATTTCGCGGCTGGGAGGGATCAAGTGGCCGAAAGAATTCGCGCAGTACGACGTGAAGGCTTTTGCAGCCGGACCGGACGGCAAGGCTCATACGGCCGACGATGTCGATCTGGGACCCGTGGTCGCTCAATGGTCGCTCGAGGAGTTTTATTCCACGCCCGAAGACGACGATATCCTGTTTGTCGGCAAAGTCGACGATTCGGGCCTTTTCACGCCGAGTTTCGAAGGCCCCAATCCGACGCGCAAGAAGCAAGCTAACAACTTCCCTGTCGATAACTATGGCGATGTATGGGTCGTCGCCACTTACAGGACCCCGGATGGAGCGGCATTAAAGGCCAAGTCGTATCTGGTCGTGACCATTCCCAACTACACGATTTACGATCAGCCCGAGGTCGCGCAACAATGACCGCTTTGGAGCCGGCGGCAGGCGCCTACGGGCCCTCTGAACATCACCGGTTTACAGCGGCGGGGGCCGAATTTCTCTATTTGGTTCCCAGCGGCGCGGTATTCAGGCTGGATGGGCTTTCGAAAGAGATCTTCGACTCGCTCTCGAAGGATCTCCTGGAACGTGAGGAATTAGTCTCGTTTTTCGATGGGCGCCACCCTTCTTCGGACGTAGAGTCCACGCTCGACGAAATGGAGTATTACGATGTCCTCACTTCCGCGAAGGGCGCGCCGAAATTCCCCGGAATACCCGCGGGCGACTTTCCACTGCAGCGGATGGTCCTGAATCTTACCAATCAGTGCAACCTCAACTGCGGGTATTGCTACGAGTACAGCCAGGACAAGATCGCGATCACTAAAGGCAAACCCAAATACATGACCGATCCTGTCGCTCAGGCGGCGATCGATACCCTATTTCGTGAGTCCGCGGGACGGCCCAAGCTCAACGTAACGTTTTTCGGCGGCGAGTCGCTGCTGAACTTTACCCTTATGCAGTCCACGGTGGCCTATGCCGACGCCAAGGCATCCGCAGAGGGAAAAACCGTGGAATATAGCCTCACCACCAACGCGACGCTCCTCACCGAGGAGATCGCCGATTTTCTGGCGGATCATCGCTTCGGGGTGACCGTCAGCATCGACGGCGATAGAGAGCTGCACGACCGCATGCGCGTTTTTCATAATGGGCGCGGCAGTTACGACGTGATCGCTCCCAAGATAAAAATGCTGCTCGCCCGCCATAAGACTAATTCGATCGGCGCCAGAGTGACACTCAGCAATGGGGTTCGGCATGTGCGGCGCATTTACGATCACCTCACTCAGGAATTCGACTTCCAGGGTGTCGGTTTTTCGCCCGCGACCGCCAGTACCGATCGTCTCTACCATATCGGCGGTGAAACCATGGACGACATCCTCGGAGAGTTCGCGGACCTGGCGTGGGAATACCACGACTACGCACTAAAGGGCAGGCAGCACCGTTTTACCAACGTCAGCGACACGATTAAAGAACTCCACTCGGGCATCAGCAAAGCTTACACCTGCGGCGCGGGTCTCGGGATGCTAGGCGTCGGCACCTCCGGAGATATCGGCGCCTGCCACCGTTTCGTCGACGCACCGGTCGCGCAGATGGGTAACGTGGTGAACGGGGGCGTGAACCACGAGGCCCGGCGCGAGTTTCTTGAAACACACCATATCGGCAGCCGGCCCGATTGCCACACGTGCTGGGTGCGTCCGGTCTGCGCCGGTGGCTGTTACCACGAGTCTTTTATCAATCACGGTAATACCGCCGCTTCTCTGCTTAAACAATGTGATCGAATCCGCGGATGGATCGACCTGTGTTTGCATATTTACGCCGAGATCGGTATTTCCAATCCGAAGTTTCTGGAGCGCTTCAATGACTAGTTGCGTGGATCAATGAAAGGACAACATGAAATCTCTGCAGCCGTTTAACCTTAAGGCCCGCAAGATGGAGCAGATCCGCATCGCCGAAACAGGCGATGTGCGGGCCCTTCAAGAGGACAAGTCCAAGCCGGGTCAGGTATATTACCCGCTGGGATGCACGCTCTCGTTTAACCCGGGATGGGAGGTCGATGTTTCCGGCGGCACGGCCGGACTCTGCCAGCCCGTCGAACGCGATTTGTTCGACTGTTATCTCGGGTGTGCATGGCCGGCTCAGGTGCCCGACCACGTCACTAACAACCCTACTTGGACCGATAAGTGCAGTTCCGCGGTCAACGACTGGCGCAACGTCGATGTGGTTTATCCGTAAGGAGGTACTTATGAATTCGAAGAACACACGCAACTTGGGAATATTGGTTCTCGCCTGTTCAATGGCGTTCAGCGCGCAGGCCCAAACCACGACGAGCCTCAAAGGCCTCATGTATGTCGGAACGCTCGACAAGAAGCTTCTCGTCATTAACGAGTCCGATGGAAACGTCGCCGGCGAAATCCAACTCGACGGCATTCCCCGCACGACCGTGCTATCGGCGGACAAGACGAAGCTGCACATCATTACCACGGAGATGCAGCTCGATACAGTCGATCTGGCGGGGCGTACGGTCGTCAGCAGTTTCACTCTGTCGGACGGAAAGAGCCTTCCGAGGATGATCCGGGGCGCGGGCGGCCGCAACTTCTCAGGGATCGCCGTCGACCCCGGCGGCCGCTATCTCTACACCACGTTGAAGGTGTCGGTGAAGGAAATCGATCAGTATCGCAACGATCCGCCAGTCTTTGTGAAGATCGACCTTCAGGACAAAAAGATTGTTCAGACTATGCCATTTCCCAAGGGCTACGACCAGGGCTTTGGCTTTGCGGCGAGCTATCAGATCTCCCCTGACGGCAAGCTGCTCTACGTATTTGACGACGATATCGCCATCCTCGATTTGAGCGATCTTCATCAGGTGGACCGAATTGAATTGTCCAAACCCGAGTATCCTGGCGAGTCACCTTACCGTCTTACCGCCGGCGACGATCCGAACGAGCCCGCGGGGACGATTACCAACGTTTTCACTTCGGTGGATCCAGTGGTTCACAAAGAAACGCTGGGGATCGCAACCCTGAACCTCGCGACCAGAAAAGTGGAGTACACGCCCATCGGCCCGGCGTTGCCCATGATCGGTTTCGTACTGTCACCAGACCACAAGCTCGGTTACTCCATCATGGCTTACGGAGTGGGAGCCAACCGCACGGTTGAGTGGTGGATGTGGGACATTGCGGCCCGCAAAGTCGTCAAGAAGGAGCCGGTCCCAGAGCGTCACACCATGCGAATCGGCATGACCAGCGACGGAACGAAACTGATGGTCTACGGCGCCGGCTCATCGATCGAATACTTCGACGCGAAGACTCTGAAATCGATGAAATTGCTGTATTTGAACAAGGACACTACGACTAACGTGATCACTTTGGCGGGTCTCTAGATTTCTGGTCTCTCGACTTAAGATGGACGGCGGCGCCCAATGGCGCCATTGGCGTAGGCTTTGGGTCTTCCTCCGTCCCTACAAGGGGCGGCTAGTTCTAATCCTTGCGATTAGTCTTGCCGCCACCTGCCTTGGTCTTGTCCAGCCCTACATCTCCAAGCTCCTCATCGATACTGCCCTGCTAAAGCGCGACATTCACGCGTTAGTCCGCGTGGCGGGGCTGATGTTCGGCGCCAGCGTCCTCAGCTTCGTCCTTAATATTCTTTCGAGCTACCGCTACGTCAAGGTTTCGGCGGCCATGCTGTTCGATATGCGAGTGGCTCTGTTTCGCCACCTTCAAACGCTATCGCCGCGCTTTTACGCCGGATTCCGCCTCGGCGATTTAATGTCGCGCCTTAATAACGATGTGGGTGAAGTGCAGAGGGTCTCGGCGGACACGCTGCTCTCGGTCCTTTCCAACGTCGTATTTCTCGTGGGCAGTATCTTCATGATGCTGTGGCTGAACTGGCGCTTGTTCTTGGTGAGTGTCGTCTTCGTCCCTGCATGCTTGTATACGTTTCTCCGTTACCAGCGACGCCTTACCGCCTTGACCAAAACGCTGCGCGAACGCGGCGCGGATTTGGGCAGTCTGTTCGTGGAGACCATTTTGGGAATGCGCGTCGTCGTGTCGCTTCGCGCCAACGAACACGAGGCTTCGCGATTCAAGCAGCGCAACGACGCGTTTGTCCGGACTATGCTCGACGCGCAGATCGCTTCGTTTCTGACAGGCGCGCTGCCGGGCACGATTCTCACGGCGGCCACCGGAGCGGTCTTTCTCTATGGCGGATGGCTCATCATCGGCGGCTCCATGTCCGTGGGAACGATGGTGGCTTTCATGGCGTATCACATGCGTTTGCTCTCGCCCATCCAAAATCTGATGGGGATGACCTCCGGCTTGGCCTCGGCCCGCGTTTCGCTTGGGCGCGTGCTGGAGTTGTTCGACACGCCCGCCGAGGTCCGCGAGGCTCCCAACGCCATTCACCTGGCGGGCGTCGAGGGCTACTACCGTCTGGATGGTGTTTCGATCAAGTACGACCGGAACCCCGTGCTGGAGAATGTGTCTCTCGAGATTCCGGCGGGAGCTTTTTGCGCCATTCTCGGCCCGAGCGGAGCCGGCAAATCGACCTTGGCGGACCTCCTGGTTCGTTACCTGGATCCCGATCGTGGCCGCATTTTGCTCGATGGCGTGGATCTCCGTCAGGTTTCGCTCGACGATCTGCGGCGGCAAGTGATGCTCGTCGATCAGTCGCCTTACCTGTTCAATACGAGCATTCGCGAGAACATCTCATACGCGCTACCGGAGGCCACCAATGGGCAGATTGAACGAGCCGGCTCCGCGGCGGGGCTAGATGAGCTGATTCGCCGTCTCCCCGAGGGCTACGAAACCAAAACCGGAGAACGCGGCCTGGCTCTCTCGGCTGGGGAACGCCAGCGCATCGCGCTCGCACGCGCTCTCCTTCGCCGTCCTCGCGTCTTGATTCTGGACGAGCCTACGTCGGCTCTCGATTCGGAAACGGAACGGCTGGTCGCTTCTAATTTGCGCGACGCTTTACCGTGCTCCACTCTGATCGTGATTACCCACCGGCCTGCTCTGGCCGCCATCGCCGACTGTGTCGTCGAGATCGAATCCACGCAGGCAAAAATGAAGTATGCTCTCGCCGCCGCAGTCCAGTCCTGAAACCGAGCCCGCTCTGCCGTTCCCCGGCGCCACCGGGCGCGGCCTGCGAGTGGCGGTGATTGACAGCGGCGTGAATCCGCGGCACCCGCATATTTCCGGTGTGGCCGGCGGCGTCTCCATCTTGAGCCCCGATCAAATCGAAGAGGATTCTTTCCTCGATCTGCTCGGCCATGGAACAGCGGTAATGGCAGCCATCCAGGAAAAAGCGCCCGAGGCCGAATACTTCGCCGTCAAGCTGTTTCACGGCTCCTTACGAACCACCGCGCCCTTGGTGATCGCGGCCATCGAATGGGCCATTGCTAGAGGAGTAGACGTGGTCAACTTAAGCCTGGGCACTCCAAACTTTGCCTACGAGAGCCACTTCCGGAAGGTAGTCGAGAGCGCCGCCGCGCGTGGAACCATTCTCGTATCCGCCAGGGAGGCAAACGGCGAGGCCTGCCTTCCCGGCAGCCTCCCCGGCGTGATCGGCGTAAATCTCGATTGGGACTGCCCCCGTACACGCTACCGCTGCATTCAGGCCGAGGGCGGAGCGTTTTACTATGCGTCCGGATACCCGCGCGCGCTTCCCGGAATGCCGCGCGAGCGCAATCTAAACGGCATCAGCTTCGCTGTCGCAAACATGACCGGGTTCATTCTTCGCGCCCGCCAGTTTTGCTCCGCAGGAGACATACGCGAAATCCTTGCGGCCGAAGGCGCGGTTACCGTTTAATGTGGGACTGCTCCAGCTTGTCTAAGTACTCTGTTTCAAAAATCCGGCCACCTATTCGAGAGCAATGTGGGGCGGCGCCCTGCGCTCCAACGGGCCCTCGGCCCGCCCGGTGCAGGCGGCCTGGGAGGCCGCCGCAGGCCGAGGGCCTGCCCCACCGGGGCCGTTTCAAGAGCCTAATCGAGCGGCGGAACCGTAATGTAGACCGCCAGGATCATATCGTTAGGCTTCGTAGGTACATTGCCCGCGCTGTAAGAAGGCGAACTCTCCAGGTAGGGAAACTCCCGCGGAAACGCCCGGATACCGCCGTAAATATAGCCGATGAGCGTTCGCTTGCCGCGCAACGGCTCCAGATCGAACACATCGGCGTCCTCACGGATTTTTTTCAGCCCCGCGACTGGAAGAAATGCGGCATTCGCGCCGACGAAACCGCCGAGTTTCTCCGGCTGAACCGTCTCCACGATTTCCTTTCCATGAGTAGCGAGAGTCGAGACCTGGTCGATCCATGGCATGCCATCCATATAGCCGGGCTTGGTCTTGTCGCCCACCAGCGGAGCCTCGGTAAACGCGCCTTTCTTTTCATCCCAGGTCCACCGGCTGATGCCGCCAAAAAAAGTGGCATACATGGTTTTCAATTCGGGATCGAAGATTTGCATCCTCGCGCACGAGTATGCGCTCATCTTCTGCTCGCTCGCGCCCTCGTGGGGCGGCGTCGTAGCGTCCCAATAAACGGGCTTCGAAAAGTTGAGCTGCTCTTTCGTAAACACGCCACCGTAGAGCATTGCGCCCAGCGAATGGCCATCGGCCAGGATGGTGAATCCCGCGTTCAGATCGCGCCGCGCAAATTCGGGATCGGCGAAGCGCTCCACCAGCGCGACCGAGAGTTGCCCTTTGGCGGTGCGTCCGATCTTCAGCTTCCGGATCTCGCCCAAATACCTTTGGGACGCGGTCGCCGTAGCTTTCTCATTCCCTCCTTCAAAAGCGCGGTAAGCGCCGGTGAACACGTGACCGCCCGCCAGATAGAACATCCCGTCGTCGAGTTTGAGTAACTCGCCCCCCGCCGACTGCGCCAGGGGGGTGGCGGCCCATGCGATGGTCTTGGAAAATGTCTCCTCGCCCTTTATCACGCTCTCGACCAGCGACGGCAGGTCGACTGAAGAAAGAATCGCGTAGGTGACCATCTCGCCTTCCGAATTCGCGCCATAACCGCCCGCAAGATAGAGCGTGGCTTTGTCCTGAAAGAAAAGTAAATTGCTGGAAACCCACTGATCCTTTACTAGTGCCAGACTGACCGGAAGCTGGGCGACCGGAAAGCTGTACGTTCTGGCCGTTCCGCCAGCCGGGTCGACCACCCAGATTTTCTGGTTGCTCCCGGCGCGCGGAAAATCCGCTTCCGCCGCGCCCACGCCGTGATATCCGGTGGTTCTTCCGCCGATAAAGATCCACTTGCCGTCCCAGATTGCCCAGGCGAAGGATTGCAGTCTCGGCGCCGCGGGAAAATGCGCGGCCACGTTTTCCGCCGCCTCGATGGTGAATGGCAACCTACCCGCCGCGACGCAACCAGCCGCCATAACCAAGCCCAATAGTGTCGTTGAATTAAACGGGCGTAATAAGAACATCGTCGAACCTCGCTCAAGGTTGGGCAGGCCGACGAGGGCCTTAGCACACAGCTATAAGTATAAACGCCGCGAGTGAGATAGCAAAGGAATTTTCGGTGGGAGCGGCGAGAGCGAGAGGTGCGAGGCGCGAAAGCGGCGTTCATCAAGCCGCAGCCTAACACTTTTTTCTATCGCGGCGATTCAATCAAGTGATGCCGTTTACATTGACTCGCCATACCCTTCAGTGCTAGGCTTGGAAGCGAGTAAAATCCGCTTCTCCTCGTTTGAGCGGGCTCGTCCCCTCGCCATTCCGGTTGTGACCCTGTTGGAGTCATGACCCGCTTCCCGTCCCCGGTCAGGACATTTTTTCTGTATCCACTATAGTCCTGAACGCGCAGCGTCTCGCGCTACCCACGAAGTATTGAAAGTTCATCCTTAAGGAGAGCGTAACGTGAATATGAATTTCCGGTCTGTGGCCGTAGTGTATACGCTGGCGCTTATCTGCGCCCCCACATCCCCAGCGCAGTCGACTTTCGGTTCGTTTGTCGGCACCGTGCACGATCCATCGGGCGCCGTGATCGCGGATTGCGTCGTGATGCTTACGAACACTGGTACTGCCGCCCAAAGGTCCACCGTGACGGACAAAGAAGGTGCCTATACACTTGTCAATCTGGAACCAGGGACCTATCAGATTGTCATAGAGGCGCCCGGCTTCCAGCCCTTTACGTTCAAGGACCTTCAACTGACCGCCCGCGAAACTGTGCGCGAGGATGCCACCCTGACCGTCGTCGGGCAGGTCCAGACGGTCAATGTGGAAGCCTCCTCCGCCGCGGTCATTACCACCGAAGTGTCCAATATTGCCGAGACCAAGAGTGGCCGCGAGCTTGTCGACCTTCCCATCGCCATCGCTTCGCGCGCCCTGGGATCCACGAGCGCCATCTCCACCCTGACAACTCAGGCCGGCGTGCAGACCGATAGCGCGGGCAATCTCTCCGTCGCCGGAACGAAACCGAGCCAACTTTCGGTCACTGTCGACGGCATCAGTACGATGAGCGTGCGAAGCGAAGCGCCCATCGCGGAACTCTTTCCATCCTTCGGAACCATTGAGGAAATACGCGTCAGCGAAATCAATAACGCGGCGGAATTCGGCGGCGTGAGCGACATCACCACCATCTCCAAGAGTGGAACCAATTCGATTCATGGCGGCGTTTACGAAAATCTGCAGAATACCGACCTGAACGCCCGCAATCCCTTCAGCGCCACGGTCTCTTTGATCCACATGAACAACTACGGCGGTTATCTCGGCGGCCCTATTGTGATTCCGCGCTTGTATCACGGGAAGGACAAGACCTTCTTCTTCATGAGCTACGAAGGCCTCCAGTTACCCCGCCAGCAGTTCATCACCGAGAGCGTGCCCTCCCTAGCCCTCCGCAGCGGCGACCTATCGGCTTATGGACTCGGACAGGTTCCGTTAACCTCGATCTCTCCAGTAGCTCTAGCGGCGTTGAAATACCTGTTCCCGCTTCCGAACGCCGGACCGGCTAACGCGATCGCCAATAATTACTCGGTCAACTTCCCCACCCCGATCTCCAGCAATCAAGCGGACGCTCGGCTTGATCATAACATCACGTCTAAGCAGACTTTCTTCGTGCGCGGGACCTACAAGCTCAAGGACATCACCAATGCGCCATCCTCCACCGGGACTATCCTCGCGGGCGGCACCTATCAACCCGAAATGGACTACGCCTTCACCGCCGCTCACAATTACTTGATCTCGCCTACGGTGGTGAATGAGCTGCGACTGGGCGTCAGCGCCACTCGCGTCCTCACCAGCGACGGCGCCAATGCCGGCCTGCTGGCGTCTGAAATTGGCGTCCCCTTACCCGACCCGGCCGTGGGCAACGCCGCGCCAACCTTCACCATTACCGGCTTCCAGGCGACTGGCGCCACTGCGAATTCCGTCGCGAGAGCGCAAACCAAACAGTTGATCGACAATCTTACCTGGACCAAGGGATCCCATACCTACAAGTTCGGCGGTGACATTCGCCATCTTGAGGCCTACTTCAGCAACGTATTCGCCTCTAACCGCGAGGGGAGTTATACATTCAACGGCTCCGTATCGGGCTTGAATCCATATCTGGGTTTCCTGGAAGGAATCCCCGATAGGACCGGCGTGGGCATCGTGGACGCGCCCGATTCCAACGGCAACGCCATCCACTATGCCTTCTTCGCGCAGGATGACTGGAAGGTGACTCCTTACCTGACGGTCAATTACGGAATGCGCTGGGAGTATCATCCGCCCTTTAGCGATTTTCTCAACAACATGGCCGTGTTTATGCCTAATAATTACACGATCCTCAACGGTGCGACGGTGCACGGGGCGGTTGCCGTTTCCAACGGCGCCATCGTCGATCCTGTGTTTGCGGGCTCAATTGCGCCTACTCCGATTTACCAGGCCAGCCAGGCGGGATTGCCGGATCAGCTTCATTACTCCGATAAAACCAGTTTTGCTCCGCGCATCGGCATCGCGTGGCGCCCTTTCAAGGATGACAAAACCGTTATCCGCGCCGGCTACGGCAGATTCATTGAAGCGATGCTGGGAACTCTGACCAGCGCCGGTTGGGGGGTTCAATCGAGCACCGTCAACAGCTACACCAACACGATTGTCAACGGCCAGCCTACTCTGACGCTGGCCAATCCGTTCCCAGCCAATCTGGCGCAAAACGGATCGCAAAGCTTCCAGCTCTCGGCGGATATTCATTATCACGACCCCGTCGTTCAGCAATGGAACTTCACCCTGGAGCGCGCTCTCGGGTTTAATACCGGCATCCGTGTGTCCTATGATGGCAACCACGGCTCGGATCTCGGGTATACGCAAAACCTTGCTCAGGTGGCTCCCAACACGATTGGTTTCTCCAAAGCGGCCGCAGGCTCGGCTTATCCGCTCTGGGCTTACATTGCCCAGGAGAGCACGGGGGCCCGCGGCAATTACGACGCCCTCACGATCTCGGGCCACAAGCGTCTGTCGAACGGCCTTCAGTTCGCCTCGAGCTACGCGTTTGCGAAGAACCTCACCAACGGCGCGGGCTACAATCCCACCGCGTTCTCCTCGCAGGCGGGCGGAACCGTGAGCGACATTTATAACTTGAATCTCGACTACGGCAATGTCGCCTACACTCATCGGAATCGCTTTCTCACCACGTTCCTCTACGAACTGCCTTTCGGTCGCAAGGGGATGTTCCTCAGCAGGGCCAACGGATTCGTTGACGCGCTCATCGGAGGCTGGCAGCTCTCCGGCGTGATGCTTTTCCAGACGGGAGCGTTCCTTACCGTGGTCGCGCCGGGAGCCGATCCCTCCGGCAACAACTCGGAAAATACCTCGGGCGCGGGACGCGCCGACATCGTTTCCGGCGCGCCCCTCTATCCGGCGAATCGAAGCGTGGCCGATTGGGTCAACCCCGCCGCGTTCGTGAAGCCGGCTAACAATATCGGCCGGCCGGGAGACTCACCCGTTGGCGCATTCGTTGGCCCCGGAACGCAAGCCGTCTCGCTTTCCATGTTCAAGTCCTTCCTGGTCAGAGAGCGAATGCGTTTTCAGATCGGCGCGGCTGCTTCCAACGCGCTGAACCATCCCAACTATGCCGTACCCGGGAATCTCAGCATCGGGACGGCCGGGTTCTCCAGCATCACCAATGTGCAGTCGCAGGAAAACGGAGGGCCCCGATCCCTTCAGCTCACCGCACGCATGAGCTTCTAAGCCGACCGGGACGCGAGACGAAAATATCGGCTGCTGGAGGGCAGCTCGAACGTACGCGATCATATCATTGTGCAGGATCTTGCCGCCGAACGCTGCTGGTCGACGGCAAACGTGAGGTTACGGCTTCGGCGGTCGTCGGGTTGGATGCGGCGACTCTTTCGCTGCGTTGCAGTTGCTCCGAAAAGATAAGTGAAATGTTTCAGCGAAGTTACGTGTTTCCTAGGGCTGGTGAAGGGCGATTTTTTGCTCTGGACTTCCGGCGGGGTTCTGGTATTATGAAGCTAGATGTTCGATCTGCCTCCGCGCCCGCGGATGTCGCCCCCCGCCTAACCCGTGTTGCTTATTGAATGAAGTCCAGCGTTCAGATAAGCCGCGGAATCGAGTCCCTGTTCGGGACACGAGACGAAAATATCCGGTTGTTGGAGGGCAGCTTGAATGTGCGCACACGGCTGCTCAACGATGCGCTGGAGATTGAAGGCGACGAGCGCGGCGTGTCGCGCGCCTGCGGCATTCTGAACGATTACGCCACGCTGATGCGCGAAGGGCATCAGTTCAACAACGGCGATTTGAACAGCTTTCTGCGCGTCGTGACGGCGGATTGGGAAACCACCTTGCGCAGCCTGGTGGAAAGCGGCAAGCAGCGCAGCTTCGGAAAGAAAGTGATCGCGCCGAAGACCATCACACAGCGGCGCTACGTGGACGCGATCGAGAATTACGATCTGGTGTTCGGCGTGGGTCCGGCGGGAACGGGCAAGACGTATCTGGCCGTGGCCATGGCGGTTTCGGCGCTGTTGACGAAGCGCGTCAGCCGTATTGTTCTCACGCGTCCGGCAGTCGAGGCGGGGGAGCGATTGGGTTTTCTGCCCGGCACCTTGCAAGAAAAAGTCGATCCTTATGTGCGGCCGCTCTATGACGCTCTGTACGAAATGATCGAAGCGGAGAAGATCGAGAAACTGCTGGAACGGAGCACCATCGAAGTGGCGCCGATCGCGTTCATGCGCGGCCGTACGCTGAACGACAGCTTCATCATTTTGGACGAGGCGCAGAACGCCACGCCGGAACAGATGAAGATGATTCTGACGCGGCAGGGCTTCAATTCCAAGATGGTGGTCACGGGCGACCCCACGCAGATCGATTTGACCACGGGCCAACGCAGCGGATTGATCGAAGTGATCGACGTGCTGCGGGGCGTGGAAGGAATCCGCTTCGTGCAGTTCGACGAGCGCGACGTGGTGCGGCACAATCTGGTGCAGAAGATCGTGAGGGCTTACGAGCGCTACAACGAAGCGACGGGCGCAAGCCGCCAATTATCGTTGAAACTTAGCGAACAAGGGTCTGAAAAATGCTCACCTGCCGGTGAGCAGGCGGCGGATGCCGCCGCCGGTACGCCTTCCCTCGTCTGATCCGGTCTCATGCCGAGCGACGACACACCGATTTTATTCCGCCATCCTTGGAGAACCATTCGCCGGCGGGCTCTGGGCGAATTCTGGAGCGATGTGGCGCGGCGCGTCGGAAAAGGGCGCGCGGGGGCGTGCGTGATCGCCAGCGACCGCGAGATGCGCGCGCTGAATCGCCGCTTTCGCGCGAAGAATTACGCGCCGGACGTGCTTTCTTTTCCGGCGGTCCACGGCGCGGCGGGCGAAATCGCGATCTCTTTCGATCGCGCGCGATCGCAGGCGCTGGCGCGCGGGCATAGCGTCGAAGACGAATTGCGGATTTTGATGTTGCACGGCGTTCTGCACTTAGCCGGCATGGATCATGAGACAGATTCAGGAGAGATGGCGCGGGCGGAAGCGCGTTGGCGGAAGAAGCTGAGTCTTCCGAGGGGGCTGGTGGAGCGGTCGCGGGTATGACGCTGCTGCTCGACATTGTATGACGCTACTGCTCATAGTCGCGGCCGCGGTGGCCGCGGTGCTGGTGACGCTGGTCACCTGCATTCAGGTCCTGTATCTGGAATCCCTCCGCATTCGCGCTCGCGAATTGCCGTCGCTGCAGTTTTTCCGCGAAACGCTGGAACCCAGAATCGGGCTAAGCCGGGAGCGCGGCGCGTTGGCATTTTCGCTGGTGAAGCACTTGGGGATCGCCGTGACCGGATGCTTGCTGTTCGCCATTGCCGCACAGGGCGCGGCTCTAGGCGAAGCGCTGGCCGCCGCCTGCCTGCTGGCTATCGGGTACACGCTGGTGGGAGTTCAGATCGTTCCCCAAATTGTGTATAGGAAAAGCAGCGGACACGGGTTGCTGGCGCTGGCGCCCATGTTCCGCGCCATCGCGGCGCTGGCGCGGCCGCTCGCCTGGGGCGTCGAGTTCATAGAGTCGCTGTTCGATTTGGGCGGCGCCGAGCAAGCTTCCGAGCCGGCACGCCCCGAGGAGCATATCGAGGCTTTGATCAGCGCGGGACAGGAAGAAGGCATCATCCAGGAAGGCGACCGCGAATTGATTCAATCCGTGGTGGCTTTCGGCGACAAGCGCGTACGCGAAGTGATGACGCCGCGGCCGCGCATCGTCGCGATTTCCCAGGATGCGACGCTCGAGGAGCTGCGCCAGTTGGTCATCAACGAACAATATTCGCGCATCCCCGTTTACGACGGCGATATCGACACCATCGCCGGTTTCGTCCACGTGCGCGATATGTTCGAGGTGGATGAAGAGCAACGCGCGTTGAGGAAAGTGCGCGGGATCATGCGGCCCATTCGCGCCGTGCCCGAGACCAAGGCGGTGACCGATCTGTTGCGCGAAATGCAGGAAGAAGGCGCGCATATGGCGGTGGTGGTGGACGAATACGGCTCGACGGCAGGAATCGTGACGCTGGAGGACATGGTGGAAGAGATCGTCGGCGAAATTCACGACGAACACGAACCCGAACGCGACTTCCATCAGGAGCCCGACGGCAGCTATATTGTCAGCGGAAGTTTCGACGTGAGCCGGCTGGAGAATCTGCTCGATTTCCGTCCCAGCGACGAGCCGGAATCGACCACAGTGGGAGGTCTGGTCACGGAATGGCTTGGGCATGTGCCGAAGCCCGGAGAAGAGACTGAGCGCGACGGGATTTTCGTGACGGTGCTGGCCGCCAATGGAAGGCGCGTGGATCAGTTGCGCGTGATCAAAGCCGCTCAGAAATGAGCCCAATTAGAGTGAGAGCCGAGTGAGCAAAGCCGGCTTCGTTTCGATTCTGGGCCGCCCGAACGCCGGAAAGTCCACGCTGCTGAACTCGCTGGTGGGCCAAAAGCTGGCGATCGTTTCTTCGCGCCCGCAGACCACGCGAGCGGCAGTGGAGGGCGTTCTCACCACGCCGGAAGCGCAAGTCGTATTCATCGACACACCGGGCATCCACAAATCCGATTCGCTGCTGAACAAGCGCATGATGGACGAGGTTCGCTCTCATGCCGCCTGCGACGTGGTCTTGTTCCTGATCGACGCTCTGGCGCCGTTTTCGCCGGAGGATGCGCAGGCAGTGGATCTGGTGAAGAAGATGGTGACGCAGTGCTCAGCGCCCGCCCTGGCCGTTGTGAACAAAATCGACGCGCTGCGGGAGAAAACCAGGATTCTGGAGCTCATCGCGCGCTATCGCGCTCTCCACGAATTCGTGGAGTACATTCCGGTCTCCGCGCTCACGGGCGAAGGATTGGATGCCCTGCGCGCGGAGATCGCCAAGCGCCTTCCCGAAGGCGAACCGCTGTATCCGGAGGATCGAGTCACCGATCAGCCGGAACGGTATCTGGCGGCGGAAATCGTGCGGGAACAAATTCTGGAGCTGACTCGCGACGAAGTGCCGCACGCGGTTGCGGTGACCATCGAGGACTGGAAAGACGAACCCGCCTTGCTGCGGATAGCCGCGGCCATTTACGTGGAGCGGCCGGGGCAGAAGGCGATTCTGATCGGCCGGGGCGGCACGCTGCTGAAGAAGATCGGGACGCTCGCGCGCGAGGAGATGGAACGGATGTTCTCGAAGAAGGTCTTCTTGCAGACGGTGGTCAAGGTTCGTCCGCGCTGGCGCGAAGACGCCCAATTTCTGCGAAGCATCGACTGGCGCGGGATGGCGGGTTGAGGATTGGAGCTTTCAGCTTTCAGCGATCAGCGTTCAGCTTCAGAACGCTGAAAGCGGTATTTTACGACTATGCACGGGCATCACGCGCAGCATCGGAAGTGCGGGTGGAAGTAAAATATCTACCAAGAGGGATGCCCGTCCTCACAGCCACCGTGCCGTTCCAACCGAACGAACGTGAAGCGAGCGATTAAAAGATCGTGATTGGCCGCGTCAATCCGAGATCGATCGGTGATAAGAAACGGCGGCTCGCCAATGCAGGACTTGTGGTCGTGATCGTGTTGCTGAGTGGGGGAAGCGTTAGGGCGCAAAACCCGCCGAACCAACGGCCAACGTTTGAGGTGGCGTCGGTCAAGCCCCAGAAAGATTACCCCAGAGGCTATCAGCATCCGGTTTTTGCGAATGGGCGATTTACAGCGACCGCTCCCTTGATACAGTTGATCGCATTCGCTTATCACGTTCCACTCAACCCGAGCGAGCGTCTCCGGATGGTCTAACCGTCAGCGCCCGCGCCGAATGGGGGAGGCTGATGCTGCGGGCGCTGCTATTGGACCGGTTCAAATTGACGATACACCGCCAGATGAGGGAGATGCGGGTGTACGTGCTTGTGGCCGATAAAGGCGGCCCGAAGCTTGAGAAGTCCGATGTTAGCGAGAAGGACTGCTCCGAATCAGCGACAGATGGGCAGATTCCGTGCCATCAAGTCTGGGGCAGCCCTGGGCGAGGCTTGCGCGCCCGAGGAGTCACTATGGCCGATTTGGTGAGTTATCTAGAGAACTGGACGGACCAGCCCCTATTGGACAGAACGGGAATCAGCGGGCTCGTCAAGATCGACACTCAGCCCTTCCTTCCGACGGAACTCGCGCTAGCTCCCGTGGCGCAGGAGACCAATGGCGGTGAACTTAATCCTGCTGACCCACCGACTTTGTTTCAGGTGTTCGAGCGACTTGGCTTGAAGATGAAGGTGCAGAAGGACAGTGTAGAAACATACGTAATCGACAGCGTTGAAAAGCCCACCGACAATTGAGCGCTGCTGTGGAATGGCCGCTCGGATGCCCACGAAAGCGTTAACGACGTCGCAGTTTCCAGCCCCGTATGTTCGCTAGCCCGTAGGTGCTCCGGCCCGCGTTCAAAATGGGTCAGCGTTGCAACGCCGGTTTTTCTTGCAGCGCCCCGGGTGTTGTAAAGTATAGATTGACAATCGGCAAGTATTGCTTGACGGTGTGCCCCGATGATTAGAAGCTTCAAGCATCGGGGCCTGAAACGCCTCTTTGAACGCGACGACCGGAGCGGCATACGGCCTGATCTGCTGGACGATGTAGAAGACATTTTGGGTCGTCTCAATCAGGCCACGACGCCACAGGCGCTTAACCTTCCCGGCTACCGCCTGCATCCGCTCAGGGGCGGGTTGCGCGGTTTCTGGTCGATGACGGTGAGGGCAAACTGGCGCATTATCTTTCGGTTTGAGGGAGAAGACGCTTTCGATGTTGAACTGATCGACTACCACTAACGAGTAGGAGAAGATACCCATGACCATGAAAAATCCGCCACATCCCGGACGCAGCATTCGGAGCGCGTGCCTTGAACCCTTAGGGCTGTCGATTTCCGAAGGGGCCAAAATTCTCGGCGTCAGCCGGCAGGCTCTCAACAACGTCATCGCAGGCAAGTCGGCTATCAGCCCGGAAATGGCTATCCGGCTGACGAAGGCGTTCGGCAGCACTGAGGAAACGTGGTTGCGGATGCAGCTTGCTTTCGACCTTGCCGCGGCCAGGAAGGACGAGCGCAAGATCAAGGTGCGCCGTCAGCACGTCCCGCAAGAACTGCGTATGCACTAACGCCGTCGCTACGTTCCAGATGGAGTAAGTTTGGCAACGTGACGGCAGCCCAATAAAATCAGGGTTCCCGCGTTTCAAATTCAGTCTCACAACGCTCCCCCGTGTTTCTTTTTTGCAAAACCCTCTAAAGTCCGCCCTCCGGGAGCGTTTTCGGGGAGCAGTATACGGTACAGCAGCACGCTAATAGAACAAATATTTGCGCCACTGATCGTCGCTTTTGCCGAGTAGCCGCATGAGATGCCGGCTGGTGTGCAGGCTGAAGGGGCGGGGGGCGCGCGAGAGCCGCATGCCCGCTTCCTCCGGCGTGCGGCTTCCCTTGCGGTTATTGCAGGGATGGCAGCAAGCTACCAGATTCTCCCAGGTGGTCTCGCCGGCGCGCGAGCGCGGAATCACGTGATCCAGCGTCAGCTCGGACGAATTGAGCGTCTTCTGGCAATATTGGCAGGTGTAACGATCGCGCATCAAAATGTTTTTGCGCGATAGAGCGCGGGTTTGATGCGGAATGCGGCGGTATTCCAGCAGGCGGATGACGCTGGGGACGAGAATCGCGTGGCGCGCGGAATGAATGTGTCCGCTGGTGTGCTCCTCGGCCGCGGCCACGCCCTTCAGCACCAGCACCAGAGCGCGGCGCGCGGCGCAGACGTTGATCGGCTCATAGCTGGAGTTGAGCACCAGCACGGGCCGATGCAGGCGGTCCTGCGGTTGCTGCGCGAGATGGCCGGTCACGGTTCGACCCTCGATGCGGCAACCGCCGCGTTCGCCATTTCCAGTTCCGTCAAGCCCTCGCGGCGGTCGCGCCGGGCGAGGGTGAGCAGAGCGACACTGGCGGCGCCTGCCCGTTTCAACACCCGGGCGCAGGCGTCCGCCGTAGCGCCGGTGGTGAGCACGTCGTCAATGAGTAGAATCCGGAGTCCTTCGAAGCGCGCTCCGGGAATGGTTTCGAACGCTCCCTGTACGTTGGTGCGGCGCTGAGCGCTGGTCAAGCCAGCTTGCGGAGCGGTGGCGCGCTTACGGCGCACCAACCTGCGAATGGGCATCCGCCATCGCCTTGCGATCTCGCGCGCCAGGAGCTCGGATTGATTGAAGCCGCGCTGCCAGCGCCTCCGCCAGTGCAAAGGCATCGGCACAACCGCGTCGAACGTTCGCTCGCGAGGAAGCGCCGCGGCGAGAAACGCGCCCAACGGACGAGCCAAAGGCCGAACACCTTCGAATTTGAACAGATGGATGAGTTTCCGGAGCGCGCCCTCGTAAGCCCCCGCCGCATAAACCTGGTCGAAGCTGTTCAATCCCGACCGGCAGAGAGCGCAGAGGCCCGCTTCGTCAAGCGGGCGCGGATCGAGGAACGGAGTTCCGCAGATGCGACAGAAATATTCGGCGTGGAGCGGCGCGGGCTGCGTCAGGCAGGCGCTACAAACCGGAATCCTGGAAAGCTCCCGAAGCGGACGCTCACAGATGCGGCATTCATCGGGAAAAACGAGATCGAGAAAACCGCAGGCCACCTTCCTCCAGGCGCGGCCGGGCGCCTCGAGGCTGCGTCCGAGACTAGGTGGCAAACTACTCGAGAAGACTCACCTCCTCGCAAGTTCTAGTCTACACTACGAGCGGGAGCGGATGGACGATGGGTTGGCGGAAACAGGTGCGGGAAAGAACCGGAGAAACGCGAAATTCCGCGGTCGGGCGGCTCGCCGGAGCCACGGCTTTGCTGGCGGCTCTGGCGGGATGCTCGAAACCTCAGCCGCCGCCGGCCGCCATGCCAGACGTGTACCGCGTGAAATTTGAAACATCCAAGGGAGATTTTGTTGTGGAAGCGAGGCGAGCATGGGCGCCGCGCGGGGCCGCCCGGTTCTATGAATTGGTCCGCATGCGATATTTCGACCAGGGGCGCTTTTTCCGCGTTCTGCCGGGTTTCATCGCGCAGTTCGGCATTCATCCGGATCCGGCCGTGCATACCACCTGGCGCGAACTGGTCATCCCGGACGATACGCCTCAGGAAAAGAATTTGCGCGGTACGCTGGCCTTCGCGCAATCGGGACCCAATACCAGAGCCACCGAAGTGTTCATTAATTTGAAGGACAACCCGGAGTTGGACGACGAGCACTTCACTCCTTTTGGCCAAGTGGTGGAGGGTATGGAGACCGTGGACATGTTGTATTCGGGATACGGGGAATTGGGACCCAAGGGCAAAGGTCCGGACGCGGGACGGGCGGAAAGCGAAGGCAACGAATATATTGTGCCCAGGTTTCCGAAACTGGACTACATCAAGCGCGCGCGACTGGTGCAGTGAGATGGACGACCGTGATCCATCCGTAGGCTCGGAAGGTTTAGCGAACCGCTACCTAACCCGGCATAGCCGAAACTAGACACGTGAAGACGTTTTGCAGCTCTCGCGAAGATCTCGAATGATGGGATAAGAGCTCTGCGAACTTTGTGTCTTTCCGAGGACCTCACTCTGACAGCCCCTGGGTTCGTAGGGATGGTTGCGGCGTCTGTTAAAAGGTGGGCCCCGTTCCGCGAACACCCGGAGATGGCAGGTGTAGCAGGCCAATACAAACTCTCGCAGAGACGCAAAGTCCGCAAAGGCTGAGCGGCCGCACATTGACCGTTCTCGACTATTCATGTTTGAGACACTGGCAAATTAAAATGCTCGTGCGACCCATTGGATCGCGAGGCATTCTCAAAACATATTTGAGAAACGTGGCTTAATACAGCGTAAACGCGAACAGCGAATCCCCTGCCGCTACGAGCAAATATTGATGCCCGTCGAGCATATAGGTCTCCGGCGCGTTGGACACTTGGCCGATGTGGGAATGCCAGAGGATCTTGCCGTCTGCCGGGTCGTAGGCCACTATGTTGCCTCCCAGGTCGCCGCCGAACAGGAGCTTACCCGCGGTGGTCAACAATCCCGAAGCTCCACCGCCTCCCGTGCCCGGATATTTATGCCGCCAAACGACCTTGGCGGTCTTGTAATCGATCGCCGTCAAATACCCGCCCATCGACCCAAGCCCCACTTCTTCTTTGCCGCCTAGCCCCATTGCTCCACGGGGATCGGTTTCCGTCAGGTAATACATGGCGTAGCTATCGTTCTGGGAAACGTAGAACAAGCCCGTGTCGGGGCTGAACGATGGCGGAGGCCAGTTGGTGATGCCGCCGTTAGCGGGCGACACCAATGACCCGCCAATATCGAAATCCTTCTTCGGATCGCGAACGGGCGCGCCTTTGTCGTTGTAGCCCTTGGCCCAATTCGCCGTCTCGGAATACTTGCCGCTCGCCAGACGCTCCCCAGTCAGGCGATCGAGCGTGAAGTAATAACCATTGCGGCTGGCAGTCAGCGCCAGCTTGCGCATGCGGCCGTTGAACTCCGCGTCTACCAGCACCGGAGTTTGCGCGGTGTCCCAATCGTGAGTGTCGTGCGGCGAGGTCTGATAATACCAAGCCAGTTTCCCCGTATCCACGTTGATGGCAACGATCGCGCACGTATATAAGTTGTCTCCCTCGCCGCGGGTTTGCGAGGTATACGCGGGAGTCGGGTTGCCGGTGCCAACGATGTAAAGATGCGTCTCAGGATCATAGGAGCCCGGCACCCACATCTGGCCGCCACCGTGGCGCGCCGCATCCAAATTCGCCCAGGTGTTCAAGCCGGGATCGCCGGCTTTCATCGGCACGGAATAGAACTTCCACTGAACGTCGCCGGTTTCGGGATCAAACGCTTGAAGTACACCCGGCTCATCCAGATCGTCGCCGGTGCCCACCAGGACGTGATTGCCCACGACGATGGGCGCCGTGGTCGAAAAATATTGCTCCTCAAAGCTGGCGATGACTTTGTGCCAGCGCTCTCTGCCCGTGCGGGCGTCGAGCGACACCAGATAGTCGTCGGGCGTCTCCAGAAACAACCAGTTGCCGTACATGCCCATGCCGCGATTTCCGATGTGCGTTCCGCCTCTGGTTTTCCAAAAGTAATGCCATATCTCGTGGCCGTCGCGCGCGTCGATGGCCCAGGCGTTGTCGGGCGTGGAAACATAGAGGACGCCGTTCACTTGAAGAAGGGAGGCTTTGATGTTGGTCCCGCCGCCGAGGCTCAATTCGCCCGTGCCTTCGCCTCCGACGATGGTCGGCGCGCCGCCGCGGCCGCCGTTCGCTCCAGCTACGACACGCGCGGTCCAGGCGAGCGTCAGATTCTTCACGTTCGATTGATCGATCTGCTTGACTGAGCTGTAGCGCTTGCCCGAATAATCGCCGGAGTAGGTTGGCCACGAATCGGAGAGCGGCTTCAGCAGCGCGGCGGAATCGAGACCCTGCGCCGCTGCCACTCCGGATGCCAGCGCGGAAGTGAGAGAGAAAATCGCAAATGCTTTGGTCATTTCAGAGTCACCAGGTACGCGGTTACATCGTGAATGTCCTTGTCTGTGTACAGCCGCAAAAGATCCTTATGCGGGCGCAGCGGATCATGTATCTCGACCTTCGGCGTGTCATAGTTTGGGCCCGCGGCGCTGTTTGGGCCCGCGGCGCTGTTTGGGCCCGCTACGCTTGGGTCGCGGCGAAAGGTGCGGGGCGTTCCGTCGGCTTCGGTGAGCGTGACGACAAAATCGTCGATGCGTCCCAGCCGACCTTCCACCTGTTGTCCCGAGGGCAGCGTCACGGTGACGGTCGTGGGCGTGGCTGGGGGTCCTCCTCCGCGTCCTCCGCCCGAGGGGATCAGCCACCGCTGCTGGAGGTTTCGCGCGTCGGGGAATCGGGAAGCCAAACCGCTCAGATCGCCGGAGGACGAGTGGCACGAGGCGCATTTGGCTTGGAAATAGGCCTCACCCGCTTTTGCATCGCCCACGACGATGGTGGCTGGGCGATTCCGCGAAACATCGTAACCGCCAACCGGAAAGTCGTGCAGGAAGGCTGCGACATCGGAGATCTGCGCGGCGCTGAAATCGAATTTCGGCATTCCCTCGGGCAAGCGGCCATTCAGAAGCACGGGAGCGAGCAATTCGCCGTCGCGATCGTTCAGGAGAACGCTGCCGCGGATCAAGTTGGGTCCGCCATTTCCGCCGCGAGCGTCTTCGCCATGGCATAACGCGCAATTGACATCGTAGAGAGCCTTGCCGCGCTCTGCCACGGCGGGATCGGCACGTGGGCGCCGCGGATAGGCTGCTCCTTGCCCGGCCGCGATTATAGCCGCCGTTAATCCAATCGCGATGATCGCGCCGTGCCTCTGAATCATTGTTGAATCTGGTCCGGGAATGGTGTGTTGGCGTCCAGAGCGAACACCAGCAGCTTCGGCATCACGGGCGTAGGTGGGGGACCGTTGCCTCCGCGTCCGCCGGGCGCGGGCGGCGTACCGGGACCAGCCGGACCAGTCGCGTTGGGGGGAGGAGGAGGCGGCCCTCCCCGGCCTGGAATCACTCCTTGTCCCCCCATGAACGCGACGTACTGTTTTCCGTCCACCTGATACGTGATGGGCGGCGCCATTCCGCTGCGCAGCCCGGTGTTGATATCGAGAAGCTTCTCACCCTTATCGGCGCTATAGGCGATCAGGTGTCCTTCCGGGGTGACCTGCAGCACCAGGTTTCCCGCCGTAGTGACGGTTCCTCCGCCGAACGCCGCTCCCGTTGGCGCGCTCCAGCGCGCCTGCTGCGTTACGGGATCCCACGCCCGCAACTGTCCACGGCCCCCCTCTGCGACTGGTCCCGGACCAATCGCCGGGGGAGGCGGAAGCGGCTTCGGCGCGGCGGCCGGTGGTGGCGGGGGAGCCGTTGGGGCGGCGCCATTTGCGACTTCGGGCGCGGCATTGTCGGGCGCGGCAGGGGTGGGAGCGCCCCGTCCGCCCCTTCCCCCTCCTGGGCCGCCTGCGCCTGGAAAATTAAACACGATCCCCAGGTTTTGTTTTGCCGGATCGTATTTGAATTCCTCCTGTACGGCGTATCCCATGCCGCCGTTCGATGTCGGAACATAGACCAGACCGGTAGCGGGATTGAACGACATCGGCGCCCAATTGTGCGCGCCACCCGCGCCCGGCGAGATAGTGATCGATTGTGCCCCGTATTTAGCCTCTTGATTCACGATGGGCCGGCCGGTTTTCTCGTCCAGTCCCTTGGCCCACGTCACTGTCACAAACGGCTGCCCGGATATGAATTCGCCGGTCTGCCGATCGATCACGTAATAGAACCCGTCCTTGTTGGCTTGCATCAGGACCTTGCGCTGCCGTCCTTTGATCGTCACGTCGGCCAGTATGAGCTGCTGAACGCTGTCGAAATCCCATGAATCGTCGGGCACCACCTGGAAGTACCACTTCATGACTCCATCGTCTGGATTGACGGCAAGAATCGAGGCGGCGTAGAGATTGTCGCGGCCATTGGATTTGCGGAGCTGATCAGGCCAGGGACCGGCGTTGCCGGTACCGACGTAGAACAGATTCAGATCGGGATCGTAGGCCATGCCATCCCAAACCGATCCGCCGCCGCCCATCTTCCATGCATCTTTATCCCAAGTCGCGGCGGCGCGGCGCATCGCTTCGTTCTCGAACGGTTTGGAGGGATCTCCGGGCACGGTGTAGTCGCGCCAGGCGAACTGGCCCGTGCGGGCATCGTAGGCAGCGAAGAACCCGCGCACGGGAAATTCGGAGCCGCTCACACCGACGATTGCCTTGCCCTTGGCGATACGGGGCGCCATCGTGATGGTGTAGTTGTCCTGCGGGTAGGCGACGCGCGATTCCCAAACCGGTTTGCCTGTTTCGGCATCCAATCCCACCAAGCGGCCGTCGTTGATGGGAGCGATGATTTTGCCGTCGTAAATCGCCAATCCGCGATTCACAATGCCACAGCACAGCTTGGGACCGACGGTCGCGCGATTCACTTCCGGATCCCAGCGCCATTTCTCTTTGCCGGTGCGCGCATCCACTGCGAACACGATGCTGAAATTGGTGATCCCGTAAACGGTGTTGTTCCAGACCAACGGAGTGGCCTCTTGTCCCCCGCCGCCGGTTCCGGCTTCGTAAAACCACGCGAGGCCGAGTTTGGAGACATTGCCAGTATTGATTTGATTGAGCGGGCTGTAACGCTGCTCGCCCAAATCGCTGCCGTAGGTGAGCCATTCGCCGCCCGACTTTCCGGCAGTCTTCAGCGCGGCGTCATCGACCCGGCCTTGCTGGCCGAGGGCGATCCAGGCAAGAAAGGACACCGCAGCCAGCCACGCCGAGATCCACGTGGTCATCGCGCGCAGGCGCATCGAAAACACCTCCCAGGGCGAAGTAAACGTCATTCTACCTTACGAAGGCGGGCTGCGTGCCGTTCGCGCCGAGTTCGTCCATACCGTAATCCGTCCGTGGCGCGACCGCTCCCGACCCACCAACATACTGATATCGGCCCTTTTGAAGCCCGGCGGGAGGGAAGCCCTCGTTCTGCTTTTGCGATGAAGGCAGAATGAGGCAGAATGAAGCAGAATGAATGCCTGAGCGGGATAGCAGTCCGGATTTCATGGGTGGAGAGCCCTGCGTCCCCGGCATGCGCGTGAACTGTCGGAACGCTGGTCGGTCCGGTCGCTTCCGGACGCGGGTGTGAGGGAGATCCTGGCGGCCTATCCGTATATGGAAGAGGAGGACATCGCGCCGGCTCTTTCGTATGCGGCTTGGCGAGCCGAGGAGATCGAAATACCGCTCCCCGCGGCATGAAGTTTCGCCAAGGTACGGGCGAGCGCGTTAAGCCACTCGGCGGGCCGACCGCTTGACCTTCACGGCGACATCCATTCCGGCGTCCGTGAGCACGCCAACACGTCGATGGCCGCCTTCAGGTCCGAGCTTCCACGTTTGTTCAAAATTTGCCGCGAGTTTGGGATCACTGTCTGTGGTTATCTGTTTGCGCGCAAGCTGCTAACTGTAAACAAGAGGTTACACGTTAAACGTTGGGAAACAAGCATTTTGGGGCTGGAACGGCGCGTGCTGGTCAGACGCGCAACATGTTGAGGATTGCCCTGCTTCTCTCCCTGCTTGCCTGTACATTGGCCGCTCAGACAGGCCCGCTCACCGACGAGCAGATAGTCAATCTCCGCAGAGGGGGATTGACGGACGACGAGCTTTTCCATCGAATCGCATGCGCCCCGGCGATTCAGTTCCTCTTGATTCCCAACTGGGTAGACTACATGTTAAAGTCCGGTGTTTCTGAAAAAATCATTACGGCGATGGCGTCGCGCGAAGAGAATCGCGTTGACGCAACGGGCTGCGTGTCTACTCCAGCCGCGAATGCTGCGTTCCTCGTCGTATCCGCTGAACAAACTTTGATGCCCTTTGAGATCGGCGTGTATTACCGCGACAGCAGCGGTCAGTGGAGATTGGTTTCGCCCGAGCCCGTCAACTGGCAAACCGGTGGTGTTGTCAAGCATGTGACTACGCTCGGCATCATCAAGGAAGACGTAAATGGACGCCTGAGAAAAGCATCCAGTCCAACGCACCTTGCGGTCCCTACCGACTTGTATGTCTATTGCCCCGAGGGTAGCGGCATCACCGAGTACCAGCTCGTCAGAATGCACCAACACTCGAACGCCAGGGAATTCAGAACTGTTACAGGCGGTATCTTCCATGTTTCGGCAGGTGCGAAACGCGACGAGGTTGATTTCGAGAGCAACCAGATAGAGGGGCGATCATACCTGGTTAATCTGGGCGCTTTGCAGCCTGGGGAGTACGGGTTAGTTCCACCTGGCGGATACAACGGCGGCAGCAATGCCAGCGCACAGTTGGGCAGGATGTACACCTTCAGCGTGAAGTGAGAAGAAATAACATATACGCCAATCACTCGGGTTCCAGGACAAAAGCCGCTTCTCATCCTCCGGCGGGTGCGTTTGGCGATCCGCTTTCACGTTCCCGGTTTCCAGGCGCACCAAAGCCTACTTCAGGGCCAATGCCACGCGCCAGCAGCCAGTCTCGGGAGGATTGGCCATTGCCCTCTCGATCGGAATCTGACGCTCCTCTGATATCTCACGCGCTCTGGCTACAGCCTGTTCGTGGAACCTGTCGTTCATCTCACGAATGAGCTCTCGCAGATCACGTTCGACTTCTTCGAGTTCCAGAAACGTGTCGAACGCCTGAAGACGAAATCCAAAAACAGGCCCAACTATCTGGCGGCCCGCGGGGTTTAGTATCTCGAAGCCTCCGCCTTCCGTAATAAATCGGCCCGCTGTAACGACTGCCGTCATATCACCCGTAACGGTGACCTTGCTCTCTTTTTCCGATGCCTTCTTTTCTGGAATGCAGATAGGGAGAACACGTCAAAAGTTTCCGCTTGCCATCGGCGGCTCGGAACAAGAGAGGCTACTCTTGGTGTCCGGCTCGATGCCCGCGGATTCGGGCAGTCGTTCAGCGAGGCGAGTTCTGGCGCTTATGCGTACATCGAAGAGGAGGACATCCGGCAGGCCTTTCGCATGCGGCTTGGCGAGCCGAGGAGATCGAAATACCGCTTCCCGCGGCATAATGCTTTGGCAGGGTCCGCGGGCGTTTAGCGCTAAGCCACTCGGCGGGCGGGCTGTTTAATCTTTACGGCGACATCCATTCCGGCGTCCGTGAGCATGTTGACCAGGGTATCGAGCGAAAACCGGCTGAGCTTTCCGCGCGTGAGATCCGAGATACGTGGCTGGGAGACCTTCAGTCGCTTGGCAGCGTCGGCCTGTGTCAAACCCTCCCTTTGGATGAACCTTCGGAGAGCCGTCATCAGCTCGGATCGAAGCCGGAGGTTCCGGGCTTCAGCGGGCGAGAAGCCAAGGTCCCTAAAAACGTCACCGCTGCTTTTGGTGATTATGGTAGATTTCATCTCTGGACTCCCATCATTTCGATCTCCTCAGTTCGAGCATCGCGCCATACCGCTGCTTGCCCAAGTCAATATCGGCCTTACGCGTTGCACGCGTCTTCTTGGCGAAGCAGTGGAGCACGTAGACGGCCTCCTCAAACCGGGCGACGTAGAACACGCGGTACTCGTTTTCGCCATGAACCCGGATTTCTATCGCGCCCCGACCCACGTCCGGCATCGGCCTGAAGTCCGCCGGCGCTTCACCCCGTTGCACCAAGTCGAGTTGGTAACCTGCGTCGGAGCGAATATCCGCCGGGGCCGTCCGCAATCGGGTCAGGCTGTCACCCAACCATGAGATCGGCTTCAGGTTCGACATTTCTGGATTATACAAGATTGGATATACCGCGGGCGGCCCGTAGCCGGTTGGGCAGCTTAAGACCGCCTCAACGATTTGGACATCAACCGGGTAGTCGTCGATCCATCCGCTTTCTCCATTGCGCCGCGATCCTCGGCCATCGGCGCGCGCGGCCACGCGGCACGATACCGCCGCGATAGAGTGGATTGTGGCGTGGCCCAAATTGCTGAGCTCAAGGGTGGCCTTGCCGGACCAGCCCGGGTCGAAAAGGCCGGCCGTGCCGTGCACAATGATCCCGATGCGGCCAAGGCTCGAGCGGCCTTCCAGCCGCCCCAATACATCGTCGTCGAGCTCCAACGTTTCTTCCGTGATCGCCAGCGCGAATTCGTGCGGCTGAAGAATGAACGGCTCGTCGGGCGGCACGCGAATCGTGCGCATGATGTCCTGGAACGCCCGTGAACCGGCCCAAAAACCGCCCACAAGCGGCGCGGCAAGAAACGGCTACGGAGCCCGCGAGGGTGATCACTCCGAACTTTTTTCGATTGCTGGGACGTCTTCCAAGCTGCCATGCGCCACCGCCTGGCCGCGTTTTATCAGAGTGGCATGCACCCACATGCCCGGCCATGCCATGGGTGCCAGGAATAGCAGACTTCAGGGACGTCTCTAATATGGGCGTTGTGTTGTTTAGTTGTACCACGACGACCGGATTCACGGTCCCTGGAGAAGGACACGCCGCATCGACCAGTGCAGAGCAAGCCTTCACCTGGGGCCACGGTGATTTCCCAGCGCCCGCCTCGGCGGAAGTGGCAGATGCCGGGGTTGCAGGTGTCATACGTCCGGTTCCTGCCGGCACTTCGGGAGCTTTTAGCGCTGCACAAGGCTATGTCTCTTCTCTCCGCTGAAAACTGCGCCAAATTCTTCCGCTGTTACCTGATGACATTGACCTTGTTCTTCAGGGTTTCTCGGATAGCCCCACGCAATCAGTCCCGGGTCTTTTTTCAGTCCGACAATTTCGGGACGAATATTAAGCCATCGAATGATTCTTGAAGCCCGGAAGTATCTAGGCACAATCGTATACAGGCCTGTCGCCTTGGCCGTGCATGTCGCGCCGTAGGGTGACCCGGGCGTCATTTCGGCTGCTGCCAAATCGGGCCTAAGAAAGAGGAAATAAGGATTTGCGTCCACTTCATAACGTGTCGGCTGTTCTATACGACCCTCTTGTATACGACGACCCAAAACGGTGAAAATTTCGTCGCGCGGCGCGATGAGATGACCCGATTCGTTTGCGCGCTCAAATTGCTCGTTATGAAACACGCCAGCATTCGGGACATATATTTGATGTGTTTGCGCAGTTACATAATAATACATCTCCGGAATGACGTGAGGTGCGTTGATTGCACAAGCAGCCAGGGCAGCGACAGCAAAAGCCGAGCGTATGGGTGCAAAATGCCTGCCGCCCGTGCTTTTGTCTTTTTTGGTAAACATTCTTGGCACAGTCCAGATAGCGGAATGATAAAGTTTTGGCCCCGCCCATTTGACCGGCTTAACGACTAGCCAGTTAATTGGTACAGCAACCGAGCCAAGCCAGGAAAGTTTTCTTTTGGTATTTTCAATAACAGTGGTTTTCCATGCATGAAACCGATAGTGTTTCCGATTCACGGCGGCGGCTTTGAGCGCCTGCTGCCGCTGGAAGCGCCGTAACGTTTCTTCACGCTGACGGTCTGCATCGCTTGGGTGCGTAGGCATACTGACCCCCTTATGTTAGTACTATGACGGCTTCTGCGGCTTTTGGAGCCACAGCACTCGCAGGCACTGTAGATTCAACCGGCTCCAAACCTAATTTCCCGTCGTCAAATTCCAACCGAAGATATGCCTTGAATTTTACATCTTCATCCATGATTTCCTTGATATGCTCTTTAAGGTAGCCTGTAATCAGAGGACGGATATGTTTGTTGGAAATATTTCTTGAAAGGCGACCACCCACCGTCACATCATTATAGAGTCCGAGAATTTCTGCTGCTGTTTCGTCGCTCACTTCCACCGAGATTCCTCTTCCCTTGTAATCGCGATTGATCTTGCGAATCTCCTTGCGGAAAATTTGAACAT
The DNA here is from genome assembly GCA_036521975.1 of Bryobacteraceae bacterium. Lineage (GTDB taxonomy): Bacteria > Acidobacteriota > Terriglobia > Bryobacterales > Bryobacteraceae > Palsa-187. Next base: position 5,332 of record DATDGT010000148.1, on the reverse strand, counting down.
GATCAGACGTTTCCAAATCCTCGAAAACAAAAATCCGGTCAATGCGTCCAAGGAATTCTGGCTTGAATTGGGGCTGGCCGGTGTCCTGATTTACTACTTTCTTCAATCTCTCCCGTATAACAGCTTCATCCTTCATATCTTTGTTGGAAAAATCGCTTGCTTTAAGTGCATTGGATGCAAGAACAAGGATCGTGTCCTTGAATTCAAGCGGTTCTTTGCTATTCGAAGGCGTCAATTTACCTTCCTCAAGCACCTGCATGAAAATATCATAAAGCGAGGGATCACCCTTGTCGGCTTCGTCGAGAAGGACAAGCGCCCGGGGATTTTTCTTGACCCCGTCCAGACAGGAGCCTTGTTCAAAACCCACATAACCGGGGTCAGCGCCAGTCAATTTCTTGCATGCTTCTTTACCCTTGAATTCACTCAAGCGGATAATGAGAGGTTCCGCACCCTCACCGCCATCGTAACGGGCAAGGGCCTTAACCAACTCAGTTTTTCCGAGTCCCGTACCACCTAAAAACATAAAGACACCGGCAGGCCTTGACGGATCACTGATCCCTGTTTCTCTCTGGAAATAGGCTGTCGATATCGCTCTCTTTGGCTCTTCTTGCCGCACGATTTCCTTATCCAGATGAGCATCCACTCCGGCCAAGTGCTCTAGCCTATTTTCGCTGAGGGTTGATGTAGGAACGCCGGATTCTTGGCTAAAAATAAGCCGGACATGTCTTGGCTCGACTAGCGGAGGTTCGGGATAGAGAGCTTTTTCTCGTGCGGCGATTTCGGCCTTTTTGCGATCATATGGTGTTGCTTTTGTTCTAGGGTCAGGTTCCAAGCAGGCATCATAGAACTCTATGTCTGGCTTGCTACGTTCCGAGTCCGGTATATTTCGTATACAGGTCAGTCGCGCATCCATCTCTTCGAACTGCTTCCGTAGCTTAAATAGTGGCTCAAACTTTTTCTTCCATACAGAGTCCAGTTCGCTATAGGAAACTGTCATCTCGGCTATCTGTTGCTCGATCTTTTCCCGCTGCTCTCTGGCTTGCTCGCCGTCTGTAAGAATAAGGTTCAACTGGTCTTCAAGCAGACGAATTTGTTCACGTTTTTCCATTACTTCCGCAGGTTCAGCATATGTACCGAGATGTACATAGGTCGCAACCCTGTCAGCAAGCAGGATGGCGTTGTGGGGGCGGGCACCAACAAAAGCGCGGCCCGGATAGCGCGATAACAGGCGGATGATTTCGTCAGCAGTCTGTTCCGAGAAATTTACGTTATGTTTTCGCTCAAGCCCGGCAAAGTGCGCGATCAGAATTTGTTTTAACTCGACTTCATTGGGTTCCTTCGTAACTTCTAGTTTCTGGAAACGGCGGCAAATTCCTGTCGAAACGTCTCGAATGAGAGTGCTCTTGTCGCTTTCCGAAAGGATGATGGCCTGCAAATTCTGATCGCTTTCGAGATGCTTGACAAAAGTGCTGGCTAGAGTACCCGCAAGCGCAGGCCCAGCAGTTTGCATAAAATCATCCATATGGTCGATGATGATGATACCGCCACGTTTCGCGGCTTCATCAAGGGCCTTGTCGAATATTTCGACGGGGGGGTTTCCATAGGAAGCCGTAGCGAAGCTGTCGACATCAAAGATATAATAGGGTCGGCTCATTAACTGACTGGTAAGGCGATTTTCAGCGCGAGCGCGAAGCAGAGCCTCTACCAGAATAGTCTTGCCGATGCCTGTCGGGCCTGTGATCCAAGCATTGTTGACCTGCGACGAGGACATAATCATCCGAAGCTTGTCGAGGCCTGGCTGGATTCCGACAAGATGGCTAAACTCGATTTTCGCGCTGTCATCGCTGGGGGTGTGTTGCCCATTGGCGGGGGCTTTGGCAGGTTGCGTCAATAACCGGCCTGCCAGTCTCAGACGCAACCGCTCGAAATCAACTTCTTCCAAAAACGGATACTGCTTGTTCAAGATGCGCGGAATTTTACGACGCAAGGCCATATAAGCCTCCTTAACGACATTGCCGGTGGCCATTGCCTGCGCGTGGCATCACCACGGCAGGCGTAGGGTTCACGGGTATACTACGCCGCATCAAACCTAGCAGATTCTTTAACTCCAGATCCGCCATTAGTGGGGGCCGGAGGACGTTCCGGAGTTGTTTTCCCATCCACTCCGCTCAGAACGACATCGGCTGTTCCTCCGTGGGTTCCAGCAGCGGCTGCAGAAAGATCTTCGTATTCTTCCAGAACCGCCTGCAGGCCATTTTTGGCTTCCGTAAGCCGCTGCGCCAGGCCGCTTCTCTTGCTCCCATGCGCGGTCATAAGCTCGGCTTCGGTCACGACATCGTCCGTCGCCTGACCCAAAAGCTTCATCAGCTCTTCCATGTGCTCAAGCTCTGCACCACGCATTTCCTTTTGTGTTTCTCTCAGTTTTGTGAAGCCTTCCCGACCGATTTGCCGACCTTGATCTATGAGCTTGGCAACATCCTGAGTCAGTCCCGCATCTCGTACCGCCATGCCTTCTTCAAGACTCAAAAGAAGGGCACGCGTCGCTTCGGGCAGAGCTTCCGTATGTATCTGGCTCAACATATTTTCAGTGGATTGCAGCAAGCCGGCAAGCCTGACGGCGTCGCTTTCGGCGTTTACGGTATTCGCCGCAACAACCGCAAAACTTCCAAGCGTTCGTTTCACGGCTTCTTCATACCGCAAAGCCGACTTCTCGGTTTCGGCAATCTCGACGCGATCAGCATTAAGCGTGGCCCGTTCCACATCATCTGCAGCCGCTGCAAGCTCCGTGTCCTTGGCGGCGAGCCGTTCTTTAATTTCTTCACTACGCGTATGCGAAGCTTCACCAGCGCGTTCCAACGCTCCTTGAAGAATGGCTTCACGTACTTTCTCAACAGCAATATTGCTGCTGATATGTGTGGCTTCATCCCTTCTGGAAAGGAGATTGGTAAAAAGAACAGCAACCGAGTCTTGTGTGCCCTGAATGAGGCCGAGAGCATGTTCGGCGGTTTCGACGATCTTGGCGGTAAAACCTGTTTCCGTGGCGCCCTTAGCATCCATTGTACGCAAAATGAGCAACGGGCCGGATTCAAGAGCCGTATTGCGCTCCAGTGCCTTGTCTTTCAGTGCCTGTTGTGTGCGGGTGATCTCCACTTTGGAATTTTCCAGTTCCCGGAGTGCCTCAGCAAGTCTTTGATCGGCAAGGGCATCAGTGACCCCCAAACGCATAAGCTTTCTCCAAAACTTTTCACTTTCGGTTTTGGCATCAGTGGCTGCTGTTTTTTCCGTCTCTTTATTGGGCAAATCCGACTGCAATTTCGCCAAACTATTTGTCAGGCTGTCGATCTGGCCGACAATCCTGTCATTAAGCTCAAGGGCTTCCCTGACTTGATCGACCGTTTTGTTGTTAACGTGAGCCTCGTGCATGACCTCGATTAGACGCCTTAATTCAGCAGCGCCTTCTTGCACTACCGTAATATCCTGAACGATTTTTTCGACAGCAGGTTTCAGAGCACCCTTGACCTCCTCAATCAGTTTCCGGATACCATCCTTATACAATTGAGTCCCTTCGCCCTGAACGCTAGCAAAATAAGTTTCGAACTCGGCGAAACGCGCACGCGCGGTTGTATAATCTTCATTTTCGGCGCTCAGATATTCGGCTACCAGACGAATTTTTTCTTTGCTGGACTGTTTATCGTCCGTCATAATTTTATTGATCGGATTATTCCGGATATCGAGGGCTTTCTGGGGTGCATTTTGTGGCGCAGCGACCGCGTCTTGCGTGAAAGAGCGTTGAGGACTGGCTACCTCTTCTGATGCGACTCTTTTTTGTTTTAAGGCTTGCATTCTCGCAAGCGCAGATGAGGCCGGGGATTTATTCTCTTCACCCATGACTATTCTCCTTCTCAGGTTATGGTTCCCTTAAATATAGGATGTTCCCATTCTCCCGAATACAGTTCCCGCTGGGTTGGCGCTTGGTTTTCGCCGCCCCACCGCCGTCTTCACTCCGGTGGCGAGATTGATCCGCAGCAAATCTCCCGCGGCCGCGAATTCCACCACATGGGCCGCATTGTGCGCTTCATCCAGACACAACTGCCGCGGCGCGGTCATTCCGCTGACCACTACGGTTGCGCAGGGGCGGTTCACGCTGCTGAGCGCTACTTTGACCAGATCTCGGGTGCGCTCGGTTACGTAGGCATGAACTCCGGCCACGCTCAGCTTGACATCTTCGGGCTGGTTGTAACCGGTCCCCGGGACGCTGAAAGCGGGGGTTGAAGGAGCCACAGTCAGCGCGGACAATCTGCCGGTGGCAAATTCCACGAAGATCAGTTGATTCTGGGCTGCGCGAAAATCGCATCCGAGGGCTGCGCCCCAGGCCGGTCCGGAGCACTGTCTGAGTTTGTCCTGGCATTGGATTCTCCTTTTGCTCGGCCTGCCTCCCAGGCAGGATTTGTTTGAAGTGGAGGTTAATCCGGGATTTTCATTTTGGGCTTCCGGTACGGTTTAGTATACATCCATTCGCACTTTTCGGTCCGGCGCAGTGAGCGGGCGATCTTCTTCATAGGTCCGATGCGGGAGCGCACGGTCAATAAAGAATCGCGGTGGCCCAGGAGCGTCATCGGAAGCCCATTGCAGCTTGGCGAGCCGAGGAGATCGAAATACCGCTTCCCGCGGCATGTCCGAAGAAAGCCTGCGGGCAGGGGCCTTGGTCACAATAGAGCCGGGCTGGGAGCGGATTCGGATTCTGCCGGTTTCAACTGGCCAGACACTATCGCGATCCTGTCTCGCTTGCCAAGCGGCTTGCCAGCGGCCGGTCCTGGCCGGCGTATTTGTTGCCCGCCTTCTTGCGATAGGGAACGGCCGCGGGCGAGGAAAGCTGTTCGAAGGTGAAGGAGCAGATGCGCATTCCCGGATACAGCGCCACCGGCATGCGCCCCAGATTGCTGAGCTCCAGCGTAGCCTTGCCGGACCAGCCCGGGTCGAAAAGGCCGGCCGTGCCGTGCACGATGATCCCGATGCGGCCCAGGCTCGAGCGGCCTTCCAGCCGCCCCAATACATCGTCGTCAAGCTCCAGCGTTTCTTCCGTGATCGCCAGCGCGAATTCGTGCGGCTGAAGAATGAATGGCTCGTCGAGCGGCACGCGAATGGTGCGCATGATGTCCTGGATCGCCGTCCGCTCCCGGAGGTCGATATAGGCATGCCGGCTATGCTCGAAGATGCTGAATTCGCCGCCTAGCCGGAAATCCACCGAACAGCTTCCGAATTGCTCCGGCTGGAGCGCCGGCGAGATCTTGATCTTCCCCCGCTCGAGATAGCGCTGAATATCGACGTCCGA
>DATDGT010000147.1:0-42985 GCA_036521975.1 Bryobacteraceae bacterium | reverse complement strand
TTTCATAAGGTTGAGTCTCCTGAAGTTGAATTGGTTCTTGGATCGAACCCAATTCAACCTATCAGGGACTCAGCCTCTCGCCGGCCACGCAGCCGCTGCGCCGGCCAGCAAGTTAACCCCCTAATTTGGACAGCAGTGAGTCCCAGCGCAGGCCGTAATCGAGTGTCAATTTGCGAGTGACTTTCCAGGAGTCTTGCACATAGAGGTCGGTCTCATATCGATACGTCATTGCCGCGATCGGCGCGTCCACGAAGGCAGCGCTAATGCCGCCGAGTAGAAACGAAGCGAAACCGAATCCGGCAAAGCCATGGCTACGGTCGTGCTTACCAGCGAGGGCTGTGTGGTCCAATTCGTCCCAGTCGTGTAGTCGCCGGCCGAGTAGCTGTAGTTGTAGTTGGGAAATTTCTCCTGCCGGATTTCGAAACCAACCTTGTAAGTATGGGCGCCACGCACATATGAGGCGGAAGTATTGAGCGCGGGGCGCCGCTCAAAGAAGTGCTGGTCAAACGATCCGCCAAGACTACTCATGCCACCCTCCGCCGTATTCGATGGTTGAGTGAGGGCCACGCCCGCGGACGAGACGTTGGTATCGATGATCGGGAAGGTGCGGGACGCTGTCTGCCCGGGTATGCCAAGCGTTTGCTGCGCGTTGAACGGATAATTCTGGCTTTGCAGCAAGAAATCGGAGTCGTTCCAACCCAGGGTGAAGTGCAACAGGAGCCGCGGCGTCAAGGTGTAGTCGATGTTGACGCGCGCGGTTCTGGCGGCGTTCGCGGAAATGGCCGAGCCGGTAATATCATTCGGCAGGTCGTCGGCAGCCGTGATGGTTCGAGGCGTACCGGTGTTGGTCCTCTGGAAGTAAAACGCCATGTGCAGCTTGGCGCCCACGTTTTGATCGACCTTGATGGACGGAATATTGGTCACACGGCTCTCGTCGAAGGGCGCCAGATAGTTGGCGCCTGCTTGCCCGGCAGCCGGACCAAGCGGCTGGGGAACCAGAGCGAGGATTTTGACGGCCACCGGATCGAAGCTTGTCGGCGGAATCTGATTATTCGGGAAAGGATTGCGAACGGGCGTGCCGTTGACTTGGGACGTTGAGCTGGGATCGAAAATCGTGCCGCTGGAGATGGTGCGGCCCAGTGGATCGACGTAGGGGCCGGACGCCGTCGTCACCAGGCGATTTTCCGTCGTGATGAGGCTCGAAAAATCTCCGGCGCGGTAGGCGGGAATGGGTACAGTGTCCGGCAAGGTGTTGTTGATCAGCTTCTGACGGAACTGTTCGAAGCTGAAGAAGAAGAATGTCCTGTTCGTGCCGTTGTAAACCTTGGGAATCCGGAAGGGGCCGCCGAGGGTGAATCCGTAATCGTTCTGGCGAATCTTGTTTTTTATTCCGGTGTAGGGCTGAGCGGCGTTCAGAGCCTCGTTGACCACATAGTCGTAGCCGGTGCCGTGGTACGTGTTGGTGCCGCTCTTGGTGAGCAGGTTCACCACCGCTCCGCCGGCGGTGCCGAACTCGGGGGCGAAATTGCTGGTCTGAATGGCGACTTCCTGAATCGCCTCCGTCGATGGCTGCGTCTCCATGGTCGCTCCTTGAAGGCGCGCGCTGGTGGGATTCATGGTTGCTCCATCCAGACGAGTCTGAAGCGTATTGCTGGGAGTTCCGTTGACGACGGCGGAGACCACCGCGCTGAATGCGCCGCTATCGGAGTACTGGATGCCGGGAAGAAGCCGCGAGGCGGCAAATAAATCGCGGACGCCGTCGTTGGTCGCGCCCACCGACAGAAGCGGCAGGTTGTCAAGTTGCGACAGCGTGACGTTGTGTACCAGTTCGCTGCTTTCCGTCTGCAACAGCGAAGCCTCTGCCGACACAGTCACAGCCTCGTTGGTCTGGCCCACTTGGAGCGATGCGTCTTCGCGCATGGTCTGGCCCGCCGCCAAATGGAAATTGGTGTGGGAGTAGGTCTTAAACCCGGTGGACGTGACGGTCAGATTGTAGTCGCCGATCGGCAACTGCGACACGGTGTAATTGCCAGTATCGGAGCTGGCGGCCGTATAGACCTGTCCGTTTTCCACATTCTTGACCGTCACGGGAGCATTTGCAACCACGGCTCCGGTTGAGTCCGTAATCGTTCCAGTGACCGAGGCCAAACTGGTTTGGCCAAAGCCAACTGAAGCAGATAAAAGAATTACTGCGGCTAGCGAGATTCGCCTCATGAAGATTCTCCTTTACCAAAGACAAGAACCGATGTTCTATGCCTCTTTACCAATCTGTCAAGACAGGCGAATGGAACGGGCAAAATTGACGACGTATTCGCCCATCCCACTTGTGGTTCGGTTGGTGACACCGCCCCTGGCATCATTTTTTCGCGCTGACGATTATTCTGGTTAGCTTACTTCAGCGGGTTCGTCGTTGTCAATAGTGTTTCGTGATGGGACAGAATTGTTCGGATGTCAGGCCTCTTTAGAAATGTCCCACTCCTTACCTCGTTAGAAATGTCCCCTTTTTTCTTTCTGAAACCAGTTCTTTCCCCCGCTGCGCCTCGCCCTTGGCTGCGCGAAGGGTGGTTGGCCGGCGCTTCTAACGCGGCCGGCGCGGCGACGCCGGCCGGTGTATTACTATTGCAAGAAATCTTTCGGTGCCGCGACGATTTTGGATGGTGGACTTTAGTCCGCGCGGCGCTTCAGCACCGCTCCTCGCCGGCGAGGCTGAAGCCTCGCGCGGGCTAAAGCCCGCCCTCCATGAGTTTGGTAGCGGCTATGCCGCGCCGTGCGCTGATGCCTAGCCCACATCAATCACCACTCGTCCGCGGATCTTACCTTCGAGAATCCGCTTTCCTAATTCGATCACGCGGTCCAGCGGCGCGACTTCGGTCATGCTGTCCAATAGATCCAGCGGCAGGTCGCGCGACAGACGATCCCAGACCTCTCGCCGTTCTTGCGGTGTCACGTAGACGGAATTAATCCCCAGCAAGCTCACGCCGCGCAGAATGAAGGGCATCACGGTCGTGGTGAACACCGCTCCGCCGGCCAACCCGCACAGCGCGATTGCGCGATTGACGGCGATGGCGGGCAACAGACCGGCAAGAGTTGTTCCGCCTACGGTATCGATAGCTCCATTCCAGCGTTCCCGCTCCAGGGCGCGGCCGGGAGTGGCGCTCAACTCTGAGCGATCGATAACGCCGCTTGCTCCCAACGACCGCAGATAGTCGCCGAGCTCCGGCCGGCCCGTCGAGGCAATGGCTCTAATCCCGAGCTTTCCCAGAATCGCAATCGCGATGGAGCCGACTCCGCCGCTTGCGCCGGTGACCACCACCTCGCCTCCTTCGTTAGGGCGCACAGCCCATTCGCTGTGCACTTGGGGCGAAACGCCGTGCCGCTCCAGCGCCATCACGCATTGCATCGCGGTGAACCCGGCGGTGCCGATCGCCATGGCTTGCTTCAGCGACATCCCCGGAGGCAAGGGAACCAGCGTTTGCGCGTTCCATCGCGCGTATTGCGCGTAACCGCCCCAAATGGTTTCGCTCGCGCCCGCGCCCGTGAGGGCCACAGCGTCTCCGGATTTAAATTCGGGAGACGCCGATTCCTCCACCACGCCCGCGAAATCGATGCCGCAAACCATGGGAAAACGGCGGATCACGCCGGGGCGTCCGGTGACGGCGAGGCCGTCTTTATAGTTGAGGCTCGAATAGCGTACGCGCACCAACACTTCGCCCGACGGGAGCGATTCGCGCGGGACCTCTTGAATCGACGCTCGGAAATTTCCACCCTCCTGGGTTGCCAGCAGCGCTTTGAAAGTGCACACAGTGGCCTTTATAGCAGTTTCAACATCGCATACGTGGTAGGAATCGCGAACAGCAGTGAATCCATCCGGTCGAGCCAGCCTCCGTGGCCGGGCAGCGTCGAGCCGCTGTCCTTGACTCCCCCGCCCCGCTTGAAGGCCGATTCGCACAAATCGCCGATCTGCCCGGCGATGTTGGCCGCCGCGGCGATCGCGAGAACTCCCGCCATTGGAAACGACGGGATCAGGAAATGCGCATAGAGGCCCGCGGCCAGCATGCCGCCGATTACTGAGGCAGCCGAGCCCTCCCAGGTTTTGCCGGGGCTGATGGAAGGCGCGAGCTTGCGCCGCCCGAACGCGCGCCCCACGTACAGCGCGGCGGTATCGCCCGCCCAGCTCACCAGCAGAGCGATCATTAGCCAGTGCGGATTGAAGGCGCGCAATCCCACGGCACATCTCCACGCGCCGAAAATATATAAAACCCCGAGAACTAAGACAGCCGCGCCGGAGAGCGCGTGATGGAAATCGCGCGAGGCGAGCGACAGAGTCATCGCCGCAAATGCCGCGATGAGGACGACCCAGAAAGGCTCGGGCTCGAACAGCAGCGCCAAGCCCGCCGCCGTACCTAACGCCATGGGAAGGCGTCCCAAGCCCGCGATGCGCTCGAATTCATAAAACGCGATCAGTCCCGAGGCCGCCAGCACCAGATCGAACGCCCATTCCGGCGCCCACAGCGCGATCCAGACAATGAACGGAATCAGGATCAGCGCCGTGGCGACGCGCTTCATCGCGCCGAAACGCTCGCGGCTTCCAATCTTGCCGGGTGGTCCTCCACTGGAGCGGGAGAAAGCCCACCGAAGCGGCGATTGCGGCGCTGATAATCGAGAATCGCTTCCAGCAGCTCCGCTCGCGTGAAATCGGGCCACAAGGTTTCGGTGACGTACAGTTCCGCGTAGGCGATCTGCCACAGCAAAAAATTGCTCACGCGCATCTCACCCGAGGTGCGGATCAGCAGATCGGGATCGGGCAGGCCCGCGGTATACAGCCGTGCACGAATCGCGTCCTCGTCGATTTTGACATCGATGTGGGCGTCGCTTCGCTCGCGGCCTCGCCGCGCGTCTTCGAGCAGAGCCTTCACGGCGTCCACAATTTCGGCGCGGCCGCTGTAGTTGATGGCCAGGTTTAGCAGCAATCCGCGATTGCGCCCGGTTCGGCGGATGACCTCATCCAGCTCCGCGCGCACGAATCCTGGAAGTACGTCCAGCCGGCCGATGGCGCCAAAGCGGATATCGTGGCGCATCATCTCCGGCAGCTCAGAGCCGAGATAAATGCGCAGCAGCCGCCACAGAGTTTCCACTTCGGCTCGCGGGCGCTTCCAATTTTCGGCGGAGAACGCGTACAGCGTCAAAGCCTTCAGGCCCAGACGCGCGCAGGTTTCTACGGTGACGCGCACGGCCTTCACTCCGGCACGATGCCCGGCTACTCGCGGCAAATGCCGCCGCGCCCACCGCCCGTTTCCGTCCATGATGATGGCGATGTGCGTGGGCAGACGCGCGGGATCAAGCGCCCGCGCCAGCGCGTAATCTTCGTCGCCCGGCGAGAGCGAATCGAGCAGAGCCTGCATGTGTTCTTTCATGGTACCAGCGCCCCGATTCTTGGAGAACTCCCGATGGCGTGTCGGCGCGTCGCGTTGCGATAATCGAATATGACACTCAGCCAAGGAATCGAACTGCCGCTGGACAAGATCGCTGAAATCTGCCGCAAGTATCATGTGCGCCAGATGGGTATTTTCGGCTCGGCGGCCCGAGGGGAGGCAACGGCGGACAGCGATGTGGACATCCTGGTGGAGTTCCTTCCCGATTCCGGCATGAGTCTGTTCCGGCTGGACGATTTGAATCGCGAACTGGAGGAAATGCTGGGACGCAGGGTGGACCTGGCGTCGAAGCGGGGATTGAAGCCGCGGGTCCGTCCTTACGTCATGCGCGATCTCCGAATCGTGTATGAGGCGTGAAGCCGCGTTCCTCGCGGACATCGTTTCGGCGGCCGATGAGCTGATCGCCGCTTGCGACGGGCTGGATCGGGAGTCTTTCTTCGCCGATCCGTTACGGTGGCGCAGCGCTTCATTTGCTGATCCTGATCGGGGAGGCCGCAAGCAGGTTGCCCGCGGATTTCCGGGTTCGTCACCCTGGGGGAGCCTGGGGTAAGGCCGCAGGTTTGCGCAACCGCATCGTCCACCAATACTGGGACCTGGACTGGGAGGTGCTTTGGTTGACTATCCAAGAGGACGTTCCTCAGCTTCGAGCCGCGGCCGCGGCGATATTGGGGAGGGAATATCCATCCGAGGGGTGAGGCCACGGAGTAGCTCGGACCGCCTCGAATGTCAAGGCAGAGGCTTCTCGTCTCAGACGTACCACGATGTTGTAATATTCAGGCATGAGCGGTGGCGTTGCGACTCTTGGCCCCAGGCACACCACGCGACGATGGGTCTGACCGTCGCCGCAAACTTTGGCGTCGGTTAGAAGATAATCTTTAGTCCTAACTGGATCGCACGCGGCCCACCCGAGCCGAGCACCGCGTTCGAGCTGACGACGTCCGGAGTCGAATTCTGAAAACCAAAACCCGCTCCGGCGGTACCGCTAGGATCTGTGAAGCCGTTCCCGCCGCCCGGCCCGCCGTAGGGGTTGGCGATGTTTACGTGATTGAATACATTGAAAAATTCGGCGCGGAACTGAGCTGTGATGCGCTCCCTAAACCGAAAAGCCTTGGTGATGGACGTATCCACGTTCCAGTAGGGCATACCGCGGAACATGCCGGCAGCGGTTGTGCCATAGCTGCCGAACGCCGGCGGAATCAAAATTGAGCTGCCATTCGCATAGCAACCCAAGTTCGCCAAGGCGGCGACTGCCAGAGGGCCGTTCTTTACGGCTTGGGAATTGCACGCAGCATTGGATGTAGGAGCGTTCGGATCACCAGTTGGAGCGAAATACGGAATCCCCGTGGCTCCGCCATTGGTGTCATTGAATGACTTCCTGGTCTCGAAGTCACTCGGATTACCGTAGAAATTCCATTGTTCGCCGTTTGAGGTTATCGGATTATTGATTTCGTTGGTTCCACTGAAGTCGGTAGTGAGGTCGTTGACGCCCCACGGCGCGCCCGTCTGGATCAACAGGATGGAATTAATGGACCAGCCTTCGAGGAACTGCGCGCGAGTCTTTTTCCCGGGAATCAAGTACGTCACCGAAGCGGTGAAATGGTGCCGGATATCGAACATGCTGTTTCCATAGATAGATTTTTGATTCGTGCTGTCGATCGGCACGAAGAAACTCCAGTTATCCGGATTTTCTGAGAGGGCGTGAGACCAGGTGTAACCGAGCACGTAGGACAGGCCGTGCTGCACCCGCTGGGTCAACGATACTTGAAGGGAATTGTAGTTGGAGATGTTGCTATTCTGCAAAAAATCGATATAGTTCAGATACGGGAATTTCGCGTTGTAAGGCTGAGCCGCAACTTCGGCCGCAGTGTTCGGAGCGCAGTTGCTATAGCCGGACGAAGCGCTGGCGAGACATTGTCCGGCTGCGCTATTGGGATCCGCGGGATTTCCCCAACCCGCGTTAAAGCCGCCAACCCTTTGAGGCTGATTCAGGTCGGTTACCCCAAACAATCTCTGCGCGTCATTGCCGACATACGTGGCTTCGAGAGAAAGGTTATTGGTGAGAGCCCGTTGAATTCCCAAGTTATAAGTAGCGACGTAAGGAGTTTTCAGATTCGGATCGACTCCGAGAATGGAACAGGGTTGGGGAGTAAAGCCGGTGGGTAACGTGACGGTACCATCGCCGCATGCCGAACTGAGGGAGTAAACCGGTGTAGTCGAGCTATTGTGGGTCCAGCCGTACTCGATGCTTCCCGGGCTAGTTGGCGAGCCCAGCGATGAACCCGAGTAGCTGATGGTGGCAACGTTGATGGTTCCGCCGGCGGTGGTGGGCGTAGGATTGCCGTTCGCGTACAGCGGTACGCCGGTGGGGATGGTTCGCAGGCCGAACAGGTTGGAGACGGCCATGAAGGTGTCGAAACTGGCCTGCGAATAGTACACCCCGGCGCCACCGCGAACCACAGTCTTGGCGTTCCCGCCGATGTCCCAGGCGAAGCCTATTCGAGGCGCGAAGTCTTTGTGGTCGCCGTTTGTGACGCTGGAGAGCTGTTTGCTCCCCACCTGGAACATCCCTTCCCCGGGAATGAAATTACCGAGCAAACTGCCGTTAGCCTGCGGCACGGTAGTGAGTTCGTAGCGCAACCCTAAATTCACTGTGAACCTCGGCTTGAGGCGCCAGTCGTCTTGAACAAACAGCGCGTAGCCGTCGTCACTTAACCTGCGGGCCGTATCCCCGCTGGTAATACGCGCAGTTTTGAGAGTTCCCGTAAAGAAGTCCTGGAGGCTTCTAAACGACACGGGGCCCTTGTTATTGCTGGTGACGTTATCGTCGCTCCGGTTCAAGAGAACTTCGCCACCGAACTTGATCGAGTGTTTGCCCTTCTGGTATGAAAGGGTATCGGTGAACTGGTAAACGCTATCGGGTCCAACCGTCTTGGGCCAACTTACGGGGCCGCCCAATTGAAAGCTGGGAAAACCGCTGATCTGGATTCGGGGGAAACCAAAGAATGTAGGATCGGTCTGTCCGGTGTAAAAGTGGTAAGTGGAACCATTGTAAGCATAGTTGGCGGGATTGTCGTCGACATCGGGGGTCCCGAAGATCTGGTGATAACGTGATACCCCAATCCGAAGCGAATTTACTACCGCGGGAGTGGCGATGTTAATCCAGTTGCCGGAGATGACCTGCGAACGTGCATATTGTGTTGTCAACCAGGGCGCGGCTATTTCAGAAGCGGGGGCGTCGACGAAGGTGCCGCTCCCCGGGCTCATAAAAAACATCCCGTTGAGCGAGTTCTTGGCGTTGATGCGGTAGTCCAGCTTGCCTACTCCTGAAAATATCGAGTTGGAGCTGGACAGCGCGGTCGGGTAGGAGCCGGTCGAGCTGGCCGGAAAGAGCCCAGGATAGTTTGGAAGCGGATTACACGAGGTGCTAAGGCCTGCCAATTGCGCGCTAAGGGCAGTGACAGTGTCGCCCGCCGCGAGTGCGGCCTGACAGGCACCGATCAAGTTCTGCGAGGCGGGCCCCGTGCCCGGGGCCGTGAATGGCACCGTGTGTACAAATGGACTGCCGACATTGTACTGCTGGGCTTCGAAATTCCCGAAGAAGAAGAGCCTGTCCCGGATGATGGGACCGCCGACGCTCCCACCGTACTGCTCGAGAGAAAGCGGCGGAAGAGGCTGGCCTACCTCGTTACTGAAGAAATTGTTGGCGTCCCACGAATCCGTACGGCCGTAAGCATAAGCCGTGCCGTGGTAGGTATTGGAGCCGGACTTGATACCGACGTTCACCACGGCGCCGGGCTTCCAGCCATATTCAGCACGGGGATTCTGGTTGGTCATGAATTCGTCAATGGCGTCGATTGGCAGGACCGTGCCGGCATCGCCAGCGGCCATAACTGCGTTCATCATGCTCTGGGCCATCCAGGGATCGTTGCTATTGATGCCGTCCACCATGAAAAAGTTGTCGTGGGGGCGCAAGCCGTTGGTGGCCTGGGTCCAGCCGGAGTTGCCTGGATACTTCACGACGCCAGGACGCAGATCCAGCAGGTTCTCAAAGTTGCGGCCGTTGAGGGGAAGGTCGTTGATCACCTGGTTGCTGATGACGCCGCCGACTTCAGCATTGCTCGTGTTCAAGGGCGGAGCTTCAGAGGTGACCGTGATGGTCTGAGTTTGGTTGCCCGGCTCAAGCTCGACATCGACGCGGATATCCTGGCTGACTCCGAGAACGATATTATTGCGGTCGTAGATCTTAAAGCCTTGTACCTCGACGCGCACTGAATAAGTTCCAGGATTGAGGTTCGGGGCGGCGTAGGCTCCAGCAGAGTCCGTTGCCAAGTCGCGCGTGAGGCCTCTTTGCGTATCGGTGATGGTCACCTTAGCCCCGGCAATCGAGGCGCCGCTCGTGTCCACGACGGCGCCTGCGATGCTGCCGGCCGCCCCCTGTGAAAAAAGTGGAGAGGCCGCCGGAACCAGTACGAAACAAGCTCCCAGAACCAAAACAGCTTTCCTGACATCCAAATGCCTATTTACGCTGACGCCGAAGCGTTGAGAACCCAGCATGGGAGAACCTCCTGAAGTCAGTAGTCGGACTGACACCGCCGGATCATATCACCATTGGTTCTCCGCGGCATCCCCCTCATCTCGGACTTCGCAACAGAACCCAGTACCGAAATCTACGGCACGCGTTCCTCCCAGTTTCCGGCTGGGGTGATCTGGATGTATTCCGCAGGTGGTTTCCGGCTGGTAAAGGGCTTGTCTTTCGGAGGCAGGCGGGCCCGTGGGCAGGCAGGCGAGGTGAACTTCGAAAATTCCCCCCTCGTCACTATTGGGATACCGCGCACAGGGGGACTTGCAGCAAGGCCCCCGTTGGGCCGCATAATCGGGCCGCATAATCGCGTTCGAAACCAGAACCTGTGAAAGGGGATTCGTGAAATGAACGGGCATGCGGTAGTGATCGCCGGGAGTGGACCGACAGGGATGATGCTCGCGGGGGAGTTGGCATTGGCGGGTGCTGATGTTGCCATAGTCGAGCGGCGCGGAAGCCAGGACCTTGCAGGCTTGCGCGCAGGCGGCCTGAACTCGCGCACGATCGAGGTGCTCGATCAGCGGGGAATCGCAGAGCGCTTCATTTCGAAAGGGCAGGTGATTCGGTTCGCACCCTTCGCCGGAAACACCCTCGACATCAGTGACCTGCCGACTCGCCACAACTACTTTCTCTCGATCTGGCAGACTCACATCGAGCGTATCCTGGCCGACTGGATCGGCGAGTTGGCGGTGCCGATCTATCGCGGACGTGAGGTGACGAGTTTCGCACAGGACGACCTAGGTGTTGACGTCGAGCTATCCGATGGCCGATCGTTGCGAGCAAAATACCTCGTCGGGTGCGACGGGGGTCGCAGCGTGATCCGCAAGAAGGCGGGTATCGACTTTCCAGGGTGGGATCCGACAAAGAGCTATTTGATTGCCGAGGTCGAGACGGCCCAAGAGCCCATGTGGGGCATCCGCCGTAGTGAAAAGGGTATCAACGCATTTCAAAAACTCAATGACGGAAAGCGCGCGAGGGTCGTGTTGAGTGAGCCGCGCTTCGGTCAGAGCGATCAGCCGACCCTACACGACCTTCGCGAGGCGCTCATCGGCGTCTACGGGACGGATTACGGTCTTCTGAAAGCAGACTATATCTCCAGATTTACCGACACGGCTCGGCAGGCCGCGTCGTACCGGAGCGGTCGCGTGCTCCTGGCCGGCGACGCGGCGCACGTGCATTCCCCGGTGGGTGGACAGGGACTCAACCTCGGTGTTCAGGATGCTGTGAATCTGGGATGGAAACTCGCCAATGTGCTCGACGGAAGATCGCCGGAGAGCCTGCTCGATACCTACGATGACGAGCGGCGTCGAGTTGGCGCCCATGTGTTGCGCAATACTATGGCGCTCACCGCACTCGAACGCAGTGACGATCGTAGCGGGGCCTTACGCGAGATGATGTGCGAACTGATGCGCAGGGACGAACTTCGCAAGACATACTTCGCCATGATGTTTGATGATGTTTGGATTAGACATTCACTACGATCTCGGAACGGGACACCCGCTGGTCGGTCGCCGCATGCCCGATCTCGACTTGACCACCATCAACGGTCCGAGGCGTGCCTTCTCACTCCTTCACAGTGCTCGGCCAGTGCTTCTCAACCTAGGCGAACCCGGCACTTTTGACATCGCTAGTTGGGCAGGCCGGGTTCAGTTAGTCGACGCCACGTACGCGGGCGCGTGGGAGCTCCCCGTAATAGGGCAGGTTCCTGGTCCTGCCGCCGTGCTGATTCGGCCCGACGGGTACGTGGCGTGGGTTGGGGACTCAGCCGCGCGAGGGCTCGTGGATGCTCTCACCGCTTGGTTCGGACCGCCTAGACCAAAGACAGAAGACAGAATTTCGGGCTTCTGACTTCTGACTCCTGTCTTCTGACTTCTGACTCGCGAGCTCACCGGTGCGGGCTCGTAGCGTTACCTTCGTACGTACCCGTGCCGGCGCCGGGCAATTCGTTAGCTCGCGGTCCGATATAGCGCGCTACCTGAAGACCGCTCTTGTTATCCAGCCAATAGATCAACCCGTCCTTGAAAATGGGATACGTTCGCGCGATCCCGTGCGGAAGGGTCAGCGCGTATCCCACCTCGCGCGGCGTCTGGGGCACCGAGATATCGATGACGCGCAGACCGTGCGCGTACCAGGTGTTGAAAACAAGATTCTTAAACACCGTGGGATTGTGATTTTGCTGCGCGCTGATTCGGTAATTCGCCTCGTTGGGCTGATTCAGGCACACGTCAAGTTGATTGTCCGGAATCGAAAAAGCCCCCACCATGATCGGCGTTATTTCTGATTCCACCGACATCATTCGAGCGTAGTTCAAGGGGCAGCCGCCGTTTTCATCGGTGATCCAAACGTACGCCGGCCGTCCCTTGACATTCCCGTTCACCTGAGCCGGGCGATTCGGCACAAACACGGCGCTGTGTGTCCCCGTGGGAGTGGCGTTGATGGGAGGATAAACGTCGAAGCGCGAGCGTGTCAGCAAGACCAGATAGCGTTCGATCTTGGCTTGCGGCGGAACCCCGGAGGCGAGGAAGGCCTTGAGGCCGGGGTCGTTGTTGATTACCATGTGGATACAATCGTTGGCGAGGCTCGGCAGCTTTGCGGCATCTATAGCGCCACTCGCCGATACGATCGTGGATCGCTGATTGCATCCCGCTGTTCCGGCAGCCAGTTCGGAATTCTTATGGTGCGCGATGGCTTCCGAATCGAGCACATAGAAGCCGGCGGTGGTGCCCGCTACGTAAACGCGCTCGCCGTCGTCCAGCACCGAAATCGAATGCAGCCGGTTTTGTTCGTTGTTCTGGAAATTGCCGCCGCGGCCGGCGCGATTCTTGTTATTGCTGAAATCGATGAACCGGCCGTCGGAGAATAATCCCGTTGCGTCGGGCTTCTCGTTCACCGGCGGACCGCCGACTTCCTGCAAATCGAACGTGCCGAGGACTTTTGCGTTTGGCAGCATCTCTCCGGTGTCTTCATCGGTTACCGCCAGCGCGCTCAAATCGGGTGTTCTCATGCCGGGATGATCGGGGTCCGGCAATCCCGATGTCCAGTTCGTCATATAAACCAGCACGCGATTGGTGTTGGCGGGATCGTGCCACAGGAAGAACTCGTGCGACTGGCCGCCGAAATCGAAGATCTCGCTCTGCGCCATGGGCAGGCACGTATTCATGTCGATGCGATACGTCTCCATTCTGCCGATGGTGTTGGTTCCGCCGTTGCGAACCAGAATGTAGCGGTCCTCGCCTTTGGAAGTCTTGTAAACCAGCGAACGAAGCTCGCGGTCATCGAATCCCTGATTGCCTTCGAACATAGCGGGAATTTCGCCGGCTTGCACCGGCGGCTGCTTTTCGGGATTCGGCTGAATCTTGAAAATATTGATCGCGTGCTTGCGGCCCGCGCCATTTTGATGGCCGGTGAAGATGCAACTGCCGGCGATGCCGAGGCCGCGGCCATCGCCCGCTCCATCCAGATCGCCGCCCTTCCATCCGCCCGTCGCGGAATCTTTTTCGGAGGGGACGGTAACCACCCAATGCACGCGCTCGATATTGCGGAATAAATGCAGCTCTTTTTCCAACTTCGCGAAGCCCGCTCGCGCGTCCTCTTCAGATGCCATAGGGTCGGGTTTGCCGTCGCGGTTGACGCGGACTGATGGCATTTGCCCGGTCGGCGTGGCGAACGTCGAGGGCTGGCAACCGGCGGCGTCTTTTGAATAATCGACGCATTGCGCCAGGGCCGGGCTACCCAGCGCCGCAAGAATCAGTAGGGATGCGCATGTGATCGGCTTAACGAGCATTTCGAGACGTTCTCCTCAAATTAAGGAATGATACTTCGCCGTGGGAAGGATGTCAAACCGGGTAGTGCGCTAAATCTGTGTCCCTGACATTTTGCGGCAAGCACCTTCCTTCGCGGCTGGAAGGCAGATGATCGTAATGAGAGTTTTGCCGTTTGGAATCAATTTACTTTTGATCGATACGCACCCAGATGTGACCATCCGGTTAAGAGTAGACGTAACCACATTCTCTGGACTTGTCCCCCCAATTGAGGCAACCGGTTAAGAGTCAAAATTCAGTGAAGGAGATTTTGGCTCATGGGAATTTCCAGACGAACGTTCACGCGGGAGACCAAAATGGCCGCCATCCGGCGGCTGGAGACGGGCTCCTCGATTGCGGAGGTGGCGCGGGCTTTTGAAGTAAATCCGAACCTGCTGCACCGCTGGCGCAAGGAGTTCCGCCAGGGACCAGGCAACGCTTTCTCCGGGCCCGGGATCCGGCGCTGGGATGAAACGCAAATCGCCAAGCTGGAGCGCAAGGTCGGCCAGCAGACTTTGGAGATCGATTTTTTGAAGGGGTGCTTGCGGCGCATCGAACAAGAGCGGATGCTGCAGGCACTGACTGGAAAGCCGCGACGTACGAATATATCCAAGCCCAAATCGAGAAAGCCGTCGCGATGACCGCGCGGCGGATGTGCCGGCTGGGCCGAGTCAGCCGGGCGGGCCTATACCGATGCCACCCCGAACAGAACGGGACAGACCTCGATTTGAACCTGCGGGATGCGATTCAGCGCATCGCGTTGGAATTCCCCTACTACGGCCGGCCGCGGATCACGGCCGAGCTGAAACGGCGGGGCTGGACGGTCAACCACAAGCGGGTGCGCCGCATTCTGCGCGAAGACAACTTGTTGTGCCTGCGCCGGCGGAAGTTTGTGGTGACCACCGATTCCCACCATGCTCTGCGCGTGTACCCCAATTTAGCCGCCAGCATGGAACTGACCGGCATCGACCAGTTGTGGATCGCCGATGTCACCTATATCCGGCTGGAAAGCGAGTTTGTGTATCTGGCGGTGGTGCTGGATGCCTACTCGCGCCGGGTGATCGGCTGGGCGCTGGACCGCACGCTGGAGGACGATCTCACGATCGCTGCACTCCGCATGGCCTTGCGGCAACGGAGCCCGTCGGGAGAACTGACCCATCATTCCGACCGGGGCGTGCAATACGCCTCCCACGACTACACGGGCCTGCTCCAGCAACAGGGCGTGCGCATCAGCATGAGCCGTCGCGGCAACCCTTACGACAATGCGACCTGCGAGTCGTTTATGAAAACGCTGAAATACGAGGAGGTCTACCGTCAGGAGTACCGCGACTTGGCCGAAGCGCGGGCCGCGATCGATTGTTTCCTGGAGAAAATTTACAATGGCAAACGCCTCCACTCGGCGCTGGGCTATCGTCCGCCGGCGGAGTTCGAGCAAACGCTCGCGGCGGCTTCCTGAGGGGAAACGTTGCCCATGCGTTTTCCGAGGCATCCCGGAATCTATCGGTCCGATAGGGCCACGTCAAAACCATCCTACGGTTGTCGCGCTGTACCGCCTCCCGTTGGTCGGCCCCGAGCGCCGCGGGTCGCGCGCGGGATCGCCGCGGCTTTCGCCCCCCGCTGGGCAAGCTCGCGGGAAGAGTTCTTGAATCGTCGCGTGTCGTCCAAAAGCAATCGAGGGCGCCCTCACAAGCGTTTCTCAGGCATCGCAGAAGCGCACCGGTGCAATGTGTCGTCACCTCTTTTTACCCCTGGGGCGTGTCCCGCTTTCCGGTCGGGCCGCTGCCAGGGTCTAGGACACGCCGGAAAGAACATGCCCTGCCCATCGTCCGCGATGAGTTCCGGCTGGCTATTCCTCGACGGGTTGCTCGCCAGCATTGCCCGTCTCCGCTTCACCAGCACGCCCAGAATAAATCATTGCTTTCGCCGACGGAAGCATTTATCATCGAACGGTAACCAGTCTCTTAACTGGTTGTCTCAGCCCAGGGGACAGGCCCACTCTTTTGCGCCGCAGATGATACTGAGATCAGAGACTGTATAGGTGCACGGCGATCCAACGGGGTTGCGAAGGATCTCCCTTTTTAGTCTAACGACGGACTTTATGAAGTTTGAATGAGCCACTCGGTTTCCATGGTACAGAACTACGTTGCCTCCAGCAGTTCCCGAACGCTCCAGATTTGGTCGCTGATCCCGGCGGCCATTGCGGGGGCATTTTCAGCGTCCTGTGGACGCGGCAAAAATTGTAGAAGGCGAACCACGGCACGACGGCTGCCCAGTGGTTCTCCCACTTCTTTGTGAACGCATTTGTAAGCCGCGTAAAGCGCCGCGTTCCCGTGCGTACGGAAAGGTTCTGGCGCGCCACGATAGACGTACAAATACGACCAGAGTCGGGTTCGCCGCTGATTCTGACAACCTCCACTGCACTGACTTCGGCTGGCGAGTACCGCGCTTCACCTTCCTGCGAGGTGCGGTAGACCGTGATGAGCACCGCGAAGTCCACGCGATCACCAAGGGTTGTATCGATGGCTCTACGGTAGGGAGAGACCCGCACGAGCGTGATACACTCGTTTTGTCGGCATCCATGGCGATGCCTTGCCAACGCGAGAAGATATGGGAAACAAACGCTTCCCGGCCATTCTGATTGGAGCGCTTCTGTTGGCCGCGTCTTCCGCCATCGCCTTCTTCCAAACCGCGCCCGATCCGGCTGCAACCTCTGATCTGGCCGCGGCGCCCGATCTGGATACGGCCTGGGTCTGCCCGATGCATCCCGATTACACCATGGACGTCGCGGGAAAGTGTCCCCGCTGCGGAATGGATCTGGTCCGCGCGGCGCCTTTCGATGTGCGCGATTACCAACTGGATTTTCGCACTGTGCCGGCGGTAGTCAGGCCCGGCCAGAAGATCACGATGCTGTTCCGAATGTTCCGTCCGGGCACCGGCGAGCAAGTGAAAAAATTCGAGGTGGTCCACGAAAAGCAATTTCACCTGTTCGTCATCAGCCAGGACATGGGGTACTTTCAGCACATCCATCCGGAAGAGCAGCCGGATGGGACATGGACCATCGATATCACGCTTCCCAAGGAAGGCTACTACAAGGTATTGTCGGACTTTATGCCGGCCGGCGGCGCGCCGCAATTTCTCGCGCGTCCGCTGGTTACCACCGGTTATTCCGGCGATTTGGCCGCCGATAGCGCGCACCTCGCGCCCGACACTACTTCCTCCAAAACTGACGGCGACCTCACCGCTTCGCTTGACTACGATCCGGAAACCTGCATAGTCGGGCTTTATTGTCACCTCAACTTTCATTTGACTGACAGCGCCACATCCCGTCCCGTCACCGATCTGCAAACCTACTTGGGCGCGTTCGGCCACACGCTGATCATGAGCGAGGACATGGTGGAATACGTTCATTCGCATCCCCTCGACATCCTGGCGATGCCGGATGACGACGGTGGACCGCCCGTGTTTCTGATCCCGCCGGGCGCCGATCTCGAGAAACTGCGGGGCGGCCCCGATGTCACTTTCGAAGGCCTGATCCCCAAGCCCGGCATGTATCGCGCGTGGACTCAGTTCCGGCGCGGCGATAAGATTCACACCTTCGCATTCACGTTCAAGGGTGTCGCGCCGCAGACGACGGAGTAACTGGAGCGATGAAAAAGCTCGCCGCCGCGGTTTTGGCGATGTGCGCGGCAGCGCTCGGTCATGAAACGCTGACTACCACCGTCCTGTTCGATCGCGAAATCAGGCGCATTCTCGACAGCCATTGCGTGATGTGTCACGCCGAAAAAGGGCCGTCGTTCCCTTTGGAGACATACGAACAGACGTGGCTGCGAAAACGGCCTATCCGCGCGGAGGTGATCTCCCGGCATATGCCGCCATGGCCCGCGGTTCCCGGCTACGGCCAGTTCGCAAACGACAACGGGTTGACGCTGCGGGAAACGCAATTCGTCGTTTCCTGGGTGGAGGGTTTGGGTCCAAGAAACTCGGGGACGGTCTTCACCAATACGGCCGTTCCCGGCGCCCCGCGGCCCGCGGTAGTAAGTGCGCATCCGGACTTCGGCCACTGGCATCTCGGCCAGCCGCAGCTTACTCGCCAGCTTTCTGCGAACGCGATTGAGCCGCAAAGCGGGAATCAAATGAAGCGCGTCGTGGTCGATCTCGGGTTGACACAGGGGCGCCGCCTGCAATCCCTGGAATACATGCCGGGGGATCGCCGCGTGGTGCGAGCGGCGTTCTTCACGATTCAGGAGACCGGCCAGTGGATTGGAAGCTGGACTCCCTGGTATGGCTTCTACAGCCTTCCCAAAGGAGCCGCTATCCCGCTGGCAGCCGGCTCTCATGTCGTCGCGGAGCTTTATTACAGAGGCGTCAAGGAGCGCGTGACGGATCAAGGCACACTCGGACTCACGTTTGCGTCAGAGCCCTCCTCAAATCCGGTTTCAGACATTGTTCTCAATGCCAAAGGCGAAGGGCAAAAGCTTCAGGCGGCGACACGGTTGACCGCCGAAACGCATGTTGTCGCTCTGCGGACCCAGACCATGGAAGCCGTCAAATCCATTGAGGTTTCCGCTCGTAAACCCGACGGCGGAACGGCAGTGCTGCTGTTTGCGAAAGACTTTCAGCAGGATTGGCCGACGCCCTACATTTTCAAAGAGCCGATGGTGCTTCCGAGCGGGTCGGAGTTGCGAGTCGTCGCCTACACCGCCAGTGCGGCAACAATCGCACACCCGGCGGAGCTTCGGCTGACGGCGAGTATGTATCGCAAGCCAGCCGCCCCGCGCGCGCTCCCGCACCGTTGAAGACGTTTTGGTGAAGCAAGCTTCAGCTTGCAACCTACGCTTCAGCCCAGGTTTCCGCGAATTATTGATCCGCGCCCCGTGTAGACATTTGCTACGGAGGCTGGCAGTTAACTTATCGCGAAAGTGAAATTTTGGAAGCAGATGGAACCAGATGGAACCAGATGAAATGCATTTCGAGGGGACTTCGATTTAAATTATTCTGTATTACAGAGTAACTTGCAGGTTTGAAATCCGCTCCGCTGTCGGTGGTCAGAATGTGAATCTTGCGATCAGGGTTCCCGTCCGACCGGTTAGCAGTGGCTCGCCCAGACCGGAAGAGACTGTGGTGGGAATCGTGGCGGCGCTGGTCGCGGTGCCCGGAGTGGCGTAGGCGTTTACGACTCCGAATCCGCCGGTGTAAATTCCCAGGTTGTTCTTCACGGCCGGATTCTGCGGACCCGTCGTGATCGGCGCAGGCATCAGGGTTCGATTGAAAATATTTACGAATTCCGCTCGGATCTGAAAATTCATTCTTTCTTTAATGCGGAAATTGCGGCCGATGTTGGCATTCTCGTTCGGATGGCGCGGGCCTCGAAAGTTGCTGTACAGCGTACTCGCCGCCGGACAGGTCGCGTTGGTGGGGCACGCTGCCCACGCCGCGGGATTCAACACCACGTCAGTGTACGGATTGTACCCGTGAATATTGTTGATGTTTTTCAAATACAAAGGCTGTCCCGGAACCAGCGATTCTTCGCTCGTAAGGAAATTGGCAGTGGGACTGGTGGGAGGAACCAGAAAAGAACCGCTCTGGTACAAAGCGTACCCACCGATCTGCCAGCCCCTCGTAATGGCGTTCTCAATGCGGTTGAGGAACGACGCCTTCGGAACGGTGTACGTGAAATTGAACGTCAGCGATTCCGGTGGGATCTGCTGCAGGCCCCAGGGGTTGCTATTGGGATTGAAGAAATCCTGGCGCGCCGGGCGAGTAAAGCCTTTCGCCCACGTGTAGGCGCCGCCGGCCTGAAGACCGTGCGAAAAGCGCTTGGTCGCCTTCATTTGCAGGGAATCATATTTGGAATCGCCGGTGGCGGATCCCGTCGGCGCGAGCGTCGGGAATTGAGGGAATGCTTCTAGAACGTACGATAGCGGATTGCTGGTGGGGAAACCGGAATAGGGCAGAAGATTGGTTACTCCCCGGGCGCTCATGGCTTGAACCACCGCCGTGCTGCTGATTGCCTGGGTCAATAAGGCTCGGTCGGCATTGTTGTTGTAGCTAGAGCTGGCGCAGACTCCACCGCCGCTCGCGCATGGGCCGGTTCCAGGATAGGGATACAACCCAAACTGCGCGTATTTCTGCGGAGAGATTTGGTTCAAGAAACCAAGAGGACCCGACAGCCAAACCGCTCGATTCGCCACATACGACGCTTCCATCACGAAATTCCTGGTGATTTCGCGTTGGATGCCGAGGCTCCACTGGTTGATGCGCGGCGGGCGGTTTTGATTCGCGTCGGGCATAAATGGCGCTCCGGTGGTCGTGCCCGCCACGGGGTAACGATTCGGATCGGTGATCGGCCAGGTCGGCTGCACAATGGCGCCCGGCGTTTCGATATTCACAAAGGGATTGATGCCAGTCAAAGGATAACTTCCGTTGGTGCCCACCACGGCGCCGCCAGCCCAACCCCCGGCCGAAACGGAAGCCACCGGTGAGTACACCACGCCCCACCCGCCGCGGAACACAGTCTTCGGATTAATCTGATACGCGACGCCGAGCCGCGGGCCGATATCATAGGGATACACCGGCTGATAGAACGGGCAGTTGCAGGTATTGGCGTATTGTGTCGCGCCGGGATGACCTCCGGCATTCGCGTTCGGCAGGTTCATATTGAACTGCCCCAATCGTCCGTATTGTTCGTGCGGCACGGTGGCCAAATCCCAGCGCACCCCATAATCCACGGTCAGTTTGCGAGTGATTTTCCAAGAATCTTGAGCAAACAGCGCCCACTGCTGATATCCCATGCGGAAGTCGTACTGCGGAGTCTGGTTCGTGGAACTATAATCGCCCAACAGAAAACTCGCGAATCCAAACCCCGTCGTGTAGCCGTTCAGACTATTGGTCGGAGTAAAGGGTTGCGACGTCGGACCCGTGCCGGTCGCCAACGTGACCCCGGAAATGAGGATTTCGGGTATTCCCTGTAAGTAAACCTCCGAGCCGATTTTGTAGGTATGCTCGCCGTGAACCCACGTCAGATTGGCGTTAAAGCTCGGCTTGTCCTCGTGCCATAAGTTCTGGGTCTGACCCGAGGTTCCGATGGTCTGCATACCGCCCTCACCCGTGCAAGGATTTCCTCCTACGCAGAGCCCCGTAATGGACGGGAACTGACGGTTCTGAATGAACCCGCTTATTCCGAACGACGCGCCGTTGAAACTCGTGAACGGCGGCTTGTCGCTGAACCGGCTGTAATACATCCCCGCGCCCAAATGCAGCAGGAGCGTGGGCGTGATCGTGCGGTCGTAGTTCAACCGTTCCACTTTGGTGTTGTAGTAGGTACCTCTGTATTCGCCGATTTCCAGCGGCAGGCCGTCGGCGGCGCCGAGCCCGGAAGACAATGGCGTCTGGGTGTTGGTCTCCTGATAAAAGAAAGACAATTTGTCTTTGGTGTCGATATTATGGTCGATCTTGAACGAAGGAATGTCTGAGTAGCGATGGCTTGCCACCAGGCCCGCGTAATTGTTGGTGAGATTCGCGTTTTGAGCCGTCGCACCCAACTGTTGGAAAAGGTTCAAGAAGTTAACGCTTACCGGGGCGAAGCGCGCCGGAGGAATCATATTGTTGGGAAAAGGATTCGCGTACCCCAGGTTATTCGCGGGATTCACGGCGCGCGTCGCGGGATCGTAGATCTCGTTGGCGAATAGCGGTTTCCCTACGGCGTCCAGTTGAACCGTGGGCACGCCCAAGGCCGTCGTTTGAATTCCATATAGGGAGCAGAGACTACAATTTCCGTTCGGTGAAATCGCGGAGAAGTCACCATTTAGGTAGGCCGCGGCGGGTACCGTGTCGGTGAAGGCGTACAGCGTGGTTTCCAGGAACTCTTCATAGTTGAAGAAGAAAAAAGTCTTGTTGTGGCCGTTATAGATCTTGGGGATGTAGACCGGGCCGCCCAAAGTGCCGCCAAAATCGTTGCGGCGGTTGCGAGGCCGCAGCTTTCCCACTCCCGAGGAGTTGACCGTGAATGGATCGCCGGCATTCAAGTGCTCATTGACGAAGTAGTCGTATCCGCTGCCGTGATACTGGTTGGTCCCCGATTTCATGTTGAAGTTGATCACCACAGATCCGACGGTTCCGAACTCCGGCGCGTAGTTGCTCGTCTGGAACGCTACTTCCTGAATCGCGTCCGCGCCCGGCTGCGCGCTGGCGCTGTAGGCCGGCAGCATATGCTGGGTGGCGTCCTGCCCTTCGATGCGAATCGATTCCGTGCCGCTGAGGCCGTTGAACACAACGCCATAATCCGGGACGTAATTGCTCAAGCCGGGAAGCGCCTCCAGTACGTTGAACGAATTGCGGAATCCAGCGACGCCGGCGTTCGCCGTTCCAATGCCCAACAGAGGAAGGTCATCGATCTGGTTCAAGGTGACGTTGTGCGACAATTCGCCGGTTTGCGTCGCCAGCAGCGTGGCTTCTTCGGTGACCGTTACCGATTCCGCGGCATTGCCCACTTGCAACGAGATATCCTCGGGCAGCACTTGGGTCGCGGCAAGCGCCAGATTTTCGTGCGTGTAGGTTTTGAATCCCTGTACTCTCACCGTCAGTACGTAAGTTCCCACTGGTAAATCGGGGATGGCGTAATTGCCCGCGTTGGTCGAAACGCCGCGAAAGACCACGCCTGTGGCGATGTTTCTAGCTTCGACCGTCGCTGCGGGGACGACGGCTCCCGCCTGGTCCGTCACGGTGCCGGTGATAGTCCCACTGCCTACTTGGCCGAATGCGGCGAAGCTAAAAAGAAGCAGACAAACCCATCGCATGCAAATCCCCCCTGTAGCTTGGCAAAACTCTAGGGATGGTATCCCAGCCGCGGCGCGGTGTCAAGGCCTCTTGAGATGTCTCCTTGTTGATTTCATAGTCGAGCGTTCGGCGGGGCTGTACAATGAAACGAGCCGTAAATTGGGCTCAAAATCGACTTTCCTCCGTGCCACCCAAATCCCTTCGAACGGGTCTCCTCGTGACCGTGCTGATAGGCGCATTGGCCGGCGCTGGAGTGTGGTGGCGCGAGGCAGCCGCCCAGCGCGCCAGCGGGAGCGATGCGGCTTCGTCGCAGGCCGGGGGGCGCTACGCCGATCCCGGGGTATGCGAACAATGTCACGGGGACATCGCAGCCACATACCGAAAAACCGGGATGGGACGGTCATTCCACCGCGTCCGAACAGACCAGGACATTGACTGGCTGGCTTTGGGAAAGCCCTGGCATCATGCGGCTTCGAACACTGACTTTCAAATGGTCCAACGGGACGGCTCCTGGTTTCAACGCCGTTGGCAGATTGGATTCGACGGCAAGCCAACCAACGTGGACGAGAAGCGCGTGGACTACGTGCTCGGTTCCGGCAACCATGCAAGGACCTTTCTGCACCTGACGGAAAAGAAGACACTACAGGAATTGCCGCTCGGCTGGTATGCCGAGAAGGGCGGTTACTGGGCAATG
Source organism: Bryobacteraceae bacterium (assembly GCA_036521975.1). Taxonomy (GTDB): domain Bacteria; phylum Acidobacteriota; class Terriglobia; order Bryobacterales; family Bryobacteraceae; genus Palsa-187. The sequence continues at coordinate 19,705 of DATDGT010000147.1, read as the reverse complement.
AACCCGGGTTACGATCGGCCCGACTACGCGGGATCGGCGCGCCCGATCTACTACGAATGTATGTCTTGCCACAACGGTTATCCGAAGATTCCGGAAGGCAACAGCAAGGACGTAAACCAGGCGACTTATCTCTCGCCTTTGCCGGAGGGAATCGATTGCCAACGATGCCACGGACCGGGACAAAACCATGTCGACAGAGCCTTCGAGGGCGCTCCCGCGGAAGTGATTCGCACCGCCATCGTGAACCCAGCCCGCTTGAGCGCAGATCGGGAAATCGAGGTTTGCCTGCAGTGCCATCTCGAAACCTCCAATGAAAAGTTGCCGCACGCGATCGTGCGTTTCGATCGTCTTCCGTTCTCGTATGTGCCGGGTCAGCCTCTGGCCGGCTACGAACTGATCTTCGATCGCGCGCAAGGAAACCTCCAGAGCTTTGAGGTGGCCCAGGCCGGCTACCGGTTCCGCGCCTCGGAATGCTTCCTGAAGAGCGCGGGGACGCTTCGATGCACCAGTTGCCACAATCCTCACGACATTCCCCGAGGGCAGCAGGCCGCTGCGCATTACAACCAGGTCTGTCTCGGCTGCCATCAAGCTGTTACAGCATCCGCCTCCGGCCCCCACACCAGCCCCCATTCAAGCGAAGCCAACTGCGTCGGCTGCCACATGCCAAAGCGACGGACCGACGACGCGGTGCATGTCGTGATGACGGATCATCTGATCTCCCGCCGTCCGCCTCCGGGAGATTTTCTGGCCGAAAAGTCCGAACGCGCCGAGGACAGACCTTACCAGGGAGAGGTGGTGCCCTACTACCCCGCCAAGCCTCCCTCGACCCAGGACGATGAGCTGACCGTCGCCGTCGCGCAGGTCCGCGAACAAAGCAATCTTAAGAATGGCCTGCCGCTATTGGCATCGCGGATCGACAAGTACCATCCGGTAAGACCGTCATATTATGCGGAATTGGCGGAGGGCTACGTCGCCGCCGGCGATCCGGCGTCGGCTGCCCGGTATTTTGAGGAGGCCGCCAAACGGGATCCTGACTCGTCAAACCGGCTGATCCAGTGGGCGGACGCGCTGGGGGATACCGGGCAGTGGGCGCTCGCTGAAGAGAAACTGCGCCGCGCGACCGAGTTGGCGCCGGACGACCCGCGGGCCTGGGGAAGGCTGGGATGGGCGATGTGGCAACAGAACAAGGCCGGGGAAGCACAGGCTGCGCTGGAGAAAGCAATCAGCCTGGGCCCGGAGGTGGCCGAGCTGTACAACAATCTGGGCCTGGTTCTGTGGGGCGTGGGCGACCGGCCCGGAGCGGAGAAGCAATTCCGGGCCGCGCTGCGTATACAACCCGGCATTGCGGAGTGGCGGTTGAATCTTGGCCGCGCGCTGGCGTCGCAGGGGCAAATGGCGGAGGCAAGCTTTCAAATGCAGGAAAGTGTCCGCTTGAAGCCCGGCTACGCGGAAGCCCGGGTGGACTATGCGCGCGTGCTTACCGATTTGAACCACCCCGCCGATGCCGAGAAACAGGCCAAAGCGGCTGTCCAAGCCGATCCTCGCTCCGGCCCTGGCCATGAGATCCTGGGATCGCTCTTATACGGCAAGGGCGACCTTTCCGGCGCGACGCGAGAGCTGTCGGAGGCAGTCCAGCTTCAGCCCGCCGATGGACGCGCACAGGTTGAACTAGGAATCGTGTTGGCGCGCCAAGGAGACCGTGCCGGCGCTGTTCGGCATTTAACGGCCGCCGCACAGGGGCCCGATCCGGACGCCCGAGCCGCGGCGGAACAAGCGTTGCGCGCCCTGACAGTTAAATAGCTCGCCCAGCCGCGATGAATGCCGACGCCGAGCTTTCTTTGCGGCCGTTGCGCCTTTGCGAGGTATTCCCGACCAAGGCGACCAGCGTGCCGCTTTCACGGCGCTGCTTGGCCAACAGCCATTCGCCCTCGTCACCTTCTCTCGGGTCGTCGATCGCAAGAAGCATAGAATAGTAACAGCATGACTCTCAGTGCGAGCGAAGAGTCGCTCATCAAGGTTGTACGGATGCTTCCACCCGAGGAGGCCAGGAAGGTGCTGGATTGGGCGCAGCAACTTGCAGACCTGGGCAGCTCTCGGCCTATCGAGTGGTCGGATTCGTGGTCCGACCAAGACCTTAGGGAGGCCTCGGCCGCATCCCTGGAGCGATTCGAGCGGCAGGAGCGAGAGGGTCGTTGAAACCCGGCGATGTCGTAGTAGGCGCATTTCCTGGTGCCGATGCGACGAAGGTTCGGCCTGCCGTCGTGCTGTCGACAGAACTCTATCATCGTCATCGGCCCGACGTCATCGTGGGTCTGATCACAACGCAGCGACCGAGGGAGTTGGCGCCGACGGATTGCGAGTTGCGCGACTGGCGACAAGCAGGGCTGCATCAGCCGTCTTTCTTCAGGCTATTTCCGGTGACACTGCTTCAACGGGAAGTGCGTGTGATCGGAATGCTGTCCGAGTCCGACTGGGCCTCGGTCCGCGTATGTTTCAAAATGGGCTTTGGAAGCGATTAAGCGGCCTTCGGGCTTAACGGTCGTATGGTCGCCGGTCGAACTCCCGCCTCGGCGGGCAAGCTGACCCAGTACACGGGATGAAATCTACTTGGCCACGGAGGGTGCCGGCTCGAGCGCCTCGCACGCCTGCCGATAACCCAGGTCGCATCCCCGCCGGAAACGCGCCTCGGCCAGGGGCTCATCCTTCGGGGTTTCGATTCCCTGCCGGTGCATGATGCCCACGTTGAAGCATCCCGGCCCATAGCCCGCATCGCAGGCGCTTTCGAGAATCTGCCTCGCCTTGACGATGTCTTTGGGAACGCCTTCCCCGAAAAGATAACTTTCCCCGATCTGTCCGCAGCCGCGCGTAAATCCGGCCGTACAGCTTTGCTGGAAGAGGGCTGCCGAATACTCGAGGTTACGGGGGACTCCGTCGCCCCCGTAATAGAGCGATCCGAGCATGAAACAGCTTTCTCCGTCTCCACGATTACAGGGCTCGCGCAATACAGCGTCTCCATCAGTTTTCACCAGATTCAAAGCACTGCTACAAGCATTCCCCCAGCCGATGTCGCAGGCATGCTTAAAACTCCGGGCCGCGTTGATCGGATCGCGAGGAAGTCTCTTTCCGTCACTCAGCAGCATTCCGAGAGTGAAGCAACCGCCCGCGGAGTTGTGTTGGCACTGTACGTCGAGAGTACGGGCCAGAACCCGGCAGGCTTCCGGATGGCCTGCCTCGCAGGCTTTTTGCCAGAAGGCGGGGTCGCTGCCCGGGTGTTTTCCGCCGAGAAAGCCCGTGACAAAAAGGAATCCGAAAAGGGCTACCCAGATCCCCATGAATCCAAAATTCGCCTGTCGCGGAGTCCAGGCCGCAAGCGTCTGCAACGGCCGGAGCTTCCCCCCGGTAACCCACCTCCGCCGGGCGAACCAGGCGCTAAGAGCAATGCTGACGCGATCCAAAACCCGCACCGTCAAATTGAGCACTGGGACGCAGAGCAGCTTATCGTAAAACGTCGGTAATCCATGGCTGTCCAGCAATCCATACACGAGGAATACGCCGGCCCCGTAGGCCGCGCCGAAAATCGCCCTCCCGAAGTTCTTGCGGGGAGACGTGGCCGGATCAGTCACCAGAAGATGCAGCCCCAGGAAAACGGCCGGATGGATGTTGAAGTCGATAAAACGATACATTCCGGTGGAACCGAGATAGACGAAGTCGAGCGCACAAAGCATAGCCGCCGCGGACAAGGTGACCAGAGTCACCGAGAACAGAGCCTGCACGATGAGCCCGAGGAGGAAAATTTCGAGATAGATATTGGGCGGATTATTGAAGGTCGTCGAAATCTCCGCGCCCCAAGTGATTGGCGTAGAGCGAGTTGCGAGCAAAACAATAGACGTCAGGAAGAGGGCAAAAGCGGAGGGATTGAAGATGTGAGTAAGATGGCCATCCCGTTTCCATTTCAGGAATTCCTTGCCGAACACGATAATCGCGACCATAACGAACTGGAGGTAGAACCAGTCGTCGCGAAACCATAGGAACAGATTCATACTGAAGATAATCGGTATCGGGCCAAAGCCAAGAATCCAGTTGTCTCGCCGGAACCAGCAGACCAGCATGTCCAGGACGTAAAGAAAGACCACCTGGGCGAGAATTAGCGGGATTTCGTGGTAAACCTCACGCCAATACCAGCCCCAATAGGCGAACACACAGGAGTGCATGATCATCTGAACCCAATGCACCCGCCGTGGAACGAATTCGAATGTCAGGGTTCGCCCGGTCCGGGCGACGTTCCACCATAGAGCGAAGAGCCCGGCCACCAGGAAGGCCGCAGCGGCCAAAAAAGAGCCGCTCAAATGGGAATTTGCGTTCACGCGCGAGAGCAGCGTGAAACTCGCGAAGATCAGCGTAAAAAGCGCAGGAAGCCAGAGCGGCGGTGGCCGCCGCTTGACGCCCTGGGCGGGGGCATTTTTCGGTCTATACACCTCGTCCCGGGCGGCCTGTTTTGGTCTAGTCCCGTGCGGGGTTCCCCTGCCCCGTGCGGATGGTTTCATTTACCAGAGCATACCACCGGCCGCGGCACCAAGCGGCCGGGGCGAGGCGCTTTCGCTCCAAGCGCTTCCACCGTCTCCGCCCCGTCTAGAATCCGCTGCCCGCGGCCGTGGCCGGCGCGGGAGTCTCTTGCAACTTGATGGTGAGATTAGTGCCGCCAATGTGAATCTTGCGCATTTGCGAATTCACCGATGAAACTGGTCATCTCGAACTTCTTGGAGCCCTTTTCCTCGACCGCAGGCGCTTCCGCGGCCTGCTTGTCGTCGTCCTTGAAGATGGCCTTATCGCCTCACGCGCACCAATGGCCTCCTCGCGGTCGCTATCGATAGCTTTCTACGTCTTCGTTCCCGGAAGAATCCAAGGCGTGCCCGGAGTCTTATGCCGGGCAAAGTGAAGCACTAGCGCAATTCCGCCGCCCAGAATGAGCGCTGCTGGGAACATATATCGCACCAGCGGAATGCCCATGAGAAATATCAACATGCTAACGGCGGCGAAAAACGCGCCAGCGATTCCTCCGCCGACGGCTATCTTTGAGATGTTGATTTGCGGGTTGTGGATTTCTTCTGCCATAACGCCACCACCTTCATCTTATTTGATACATCCGCCAGAGCAGGGATTCTGCCAAGTCTAGGAGATGCTCCAGGTTCCGGTGGCGATCCTCTCGCCGATTGGCAGCATTTCAAAAACGTATGGTGGATCGGATCGCGGACTTCCTTGCGTTCTAGAAAGTAAATCGGGCGATCAAGGTACCCTGGCGCGGCTCCATAATTGGCTGGTTGGTGCCAGTCGGGAGGGCATATCCGGTGTTCGGAGCGAGGTAGGTGTTGATGACTCCAAAACCAGCGATTTGGATCCCTAGCGAATTCTTCGTCACCGGGGATTGCGGATTCGTGGTGATGGGGGCCGGCATTATGAGCCGGTTTAGGATGTTGACGAACTCGCCGCGGATCTGGAGGTTCATTCTCTCCCCGATCCTGAAGTTGCGGCCGATGTTCGCGTTCTCTACAGGCGTGCGAGGCGCGCGGAAACCTTTTATGAGATTTCCCGCTGCCATGCAAGTTGCGTTCGAAGGGCACGGCGTCCAGGCTGCGGGATTTAGCACCTGAGTGTAATACGGATTGTAGGTGCTCTGGTTGTTGATGTTAACGCCTGGCGTATAAAGCGGCTGGCCGGGAACACGCACATCCTCGCTGGTCAGATAATTCGGGTTGACGCTGCTGGTCGGAGGCGTGAGAAATGCGCCGCTTTGGTAATTCGCGAACCAGTTGAGCAGCCAATCCTTGGTGACAGCGTTTACATACTTCGGGAGGAACGAGGCCTTCGGCACGGTGTAAGAGATGTTGAAATTCAGAGCCTGCGGCGGGATCTGCTGGAGCGCCCACCTGCCGCTGGCCGGGTTGAAGAAGTCCTGCCGCGTTGCCCTCGTGAAGCCCTGGGCCCAGGTATATGCGCCGCCGCCCTGGAGGTTGTGCGAGAGGCGTTTGGTCGCCTTTATCTGTAAAGAGTCGTATTTGGAGTTCTGAGTCGGAGACCCCGTAATGGCAACGGCTCCGAACTGTGGGTAGGGGTAGAGAGCGCTTTGCAGCGTGCTGCTGGTTGGGAAACCGCTATAGGGGAGGATATGGCCCAATTTCTGAATCACGGCCGAACTGCTAAGACTGTCGGACAACAGCGCGCGATCACCCTCGTTGTTGTAAGTCGAACTGGAGCAGAGTCCGCTTCCTGAGGAGCAGGGGCCGGTCCCGGCATAGGGGAACAGACCATAGGATGCTAACAATTGCGGGGAGAGTTGGCTTAGAAGGCCCAGGCTTCCGCCGCCGATCCAAACGGCGCGGTTGCCCACGTAGCTGGCTTCGATGACGAAACTACCGGTAATCTCTCGCTGGAAACCAGCGCTGAACTGGTTAATGCGTGGCGGCCGGTTTTCGTGCGCGTCGGGGACCGTAGGCGCAGGGGATGTGGAGCCGAGATTCGGATACTGGTACGGATTGGTCACAGGCCAAGCCGGCGACTGGATGGCGCCTGGGGTCTCAATATTTACAAATTCGTAGGTTGCGGGCACGTAGGATGGGCTGTTGGCCGCCAGATTATAGATCCCTTGGGAACTGACGAGACCGCCCGCGGGGTTTACAACGAACTGGTAGGTCAGCCCCCATCCGCCGCGAAAGACCGTCTTGGGGTTTATCTGATAAGCGACGCCGAGCCGCGGTCCGAGCGCGTAAGGATAGCCCGACTTGTAGAATTGACAACCACAGGTACTGGCGAACTGTAACGCCCCAAGGCGGCCACCGGCATTGGCGTTCGCCAAACTTGCATCGATCTGTCCCAAGCGCCCGTATTCCTCATGCTCGGGAGTGTTATAATCCCACCGCAGGCCGTAATCCACGGTGAGCTTGCGGGTCACCTTCCAGGAATCTTGCGCAAATAGCGCCCATTGCTTTGACCCTTCACGGGCGTCCGTGAACGCGCTCTGCGAAATGGCGCTATAATCCCCCAACAGGAAACTGGCGAAGCCGAAGCCAGTGCTGAAACTGCCGAAGCTGCTTACCGGAGTAAAGGGTTCTGAGGTCGGGCCGGTACCGGCGTTCAACGAAACCAATGAGAAGGACCTGGTCCAATCCTGGACGAGACTCACTTCTCCGCCGGCCTTAAAGGTGTGCTTGCCGTGCGCCCATGTCAGGTTGCTGTTAAAAGTAGGATGTCCGTCATATGACGTCGCCTGGTTGCCGGGCCCCATATTTTGCATGCCGCCGTAGGTTGTGTTGTAAAGACCGGCGAAGGTGGGAAAATTTTGGCTATTCAAAAAACCACTGACGCCCAATGTCGATTGGGGGTTGAAACTTAGTTCCGGCGAGTCATCGTTGAAACTCGTATGGAAGTAACCCGCGCCTAAGTGCAGCAGCAAATTCGGCCTCAACGTGCGGTCGTAATTTAGCCGTTCCGAATAGGTCCAAACGAACGTGCCTCGGGCTGCCGTGAGCGTGTTTGGCAAACCATCGGCACTCCCCTGCGTCGGGTCAATCTGGTTTTGCGTATGCAGCATCGCAAAATAGAAGGAGATCTTGTCCTTCGCATCGAGATTGTGGTCGATCTTAGCCGTTACCATGGGCGAAAACCGGTAACCGGGTTCTGTGACGCCGTAGTTGCCGACGACGCTGGGCGTGTTCGCCGTAGGCATCAGAGACATTAACTTCACCGAGACGGGATCGAAGCGGGTCAATGGAATCGTATTGTTCGGGAATGGCAGGGCGTAGCCTTGACCGGCCAAGGTGCCGGAGGTGGCGACGGCTCTCGTGGCGGGATCGAAGATCTCATTCGCGAACAACTGGCTCCCGTTGGGGTCGAGTTGCACCGTCGGAGTACCCAACGCCGTAGTCTGGATTCCTAATTGGGAACACAGACTGCAATTCCCGTTGGGCGAGATTTGGGAGAAATTGCCCTGAAGGTAATTAGCTGTAGGTACCGTATCGTTGAAGGAGTTCAGCGTGGTCTGAAGAAACTCCTCGTAGTTGAAGAACCAGAAGGTCTTGTTGTGCCCATCATATATTTTGGGGATAAACACGGGACCGCCAAGGCTTGCGCCGAAATCGTTGCGGCGCTGGCGCGGGCGAAATTTACCCCCACTCCCACCGACCGCGCTGCAAGCCTCTCCCGTGGGCCCTACGATACAGCCCCCGCTTCTGCTGAAGGGGTCGCCGGCAGCGAGATCTTCGTTCACGAAGTAGTCATAGCCGCTCCCGTGAAGTTGGTTTGTGCCCGACTTCATGGTCATATTGATAACCACAACGCCCGCCTGTCCGTATTCGGGGGCATAGTTGCTCATCTGGTACGCAATTTCCTGAACTGCATCGACGCTAGGTTGGTTCGCATTGGTACAATCCAATGTCCCGCACAGGTGAGAGGTCGCTTCCTGCCCTTCGACACGCATTGTCTCGGTTAGGTAGGAGCCTCCGACCAAGCCGTTGACAGTGAATGTTGAGGTGGTGTTGTAATTACTAACGCCTGGAAGCGTCAGAAGCGAGTTGTAGGGATTGCGGTAGCCGGAAGTGGTGGCATTAACCGTCCCGATGCCGGTCAGGGGAAGCGAATCCAATGCCTCGATGGTGACGTTGCGCGACAACTCAGCGCTTTCGGTCGTAAGCAGCGAAGCTTCGGTGGTGACGGTCACGGACTCCGATGTGGCGCCTACTTGTAGGGTGATGTCCTCCCTCAGGACTTGCGTCGCGGCGAGGACGAGGTTGGTGTGAGTGTAGGCCTTGAAACCTGTCGCGGTAACCGAAAGGGCGTAGATGCCAACCGGCAAGTCCGTTATCGTGTAGTCCCCGGCGTTCGTGGATACGGCGCGAAAAACGACTCCGGTTTGCGTGTTCTTCGCTTCCACGGTCGTCCCGGCGACTACTGCTCCACTGGAATCGGTTACCACGCCAGTGATGGATCCGTTGCCAACTTGGCCGAACGCCAAGAACCGAGCGGCCATCAGCAACAGCACCAGCTTGACCGACCTTGCCGGAAACTCACAGGTGAGTTTCCGATGCGATCTCCTGCGCTCTTTCGTCATAAATCCCCCTTCGGTTTCACTGAGCCTAGCGATTTTATCCCGGCGTTGATTTTCCGGTCAAGGGGGGATGCTGCATGCAGGACCAACAGACTCTACTGGCGACTCCGAAAGCGATTCAGCTTCCAGCCCTGTGGGCTTCTTTACAGGTTTGCGAGTCGCTCTTCCCACCGCTCCGTTCATCGTTCCTCCGTTTCCCGCAGTTTTCGCACGTTGACGATATCCGGCCGCGCGAAGCGGAGAACGCCCGCTGTAGGACTGCCCCGCTGTGCCGACTCTATAGCGGCGGAAGGATCCTGCTGTTCGTCCCGAGCTCGGATCTCGCAGATAGGATTGAAGTTTCCGGCGCTTCGAGCCGGTGAACGCGGCGGCCGTTTCCCCGCTCAGTGGCCTTCGCCGAGCCTTGGTTGGTCAGTTAGCGGGGGCTTCGACGGCCGCGTAGCTCAGTAGCGCCCCGATGAGTTGCTCTTTGCGGCTACGCTTTTCCTCGTCGATTCTGCCCAAATTCTGTCCACTCTCCCGCCGGAGGTGCGGCCATGAGCACGGCTGCGGGCTCCCTGGTAGGGCGTGGGGACGTAATGGCGATCGCCGATGCACGCCGGGCAGGCGAAGACTGGGGGAAATGGAGGCAGAATGAATCAGGTGAAAGGTCGCCGGCGGATGGCCCGGAGGGTGAGGTACTGTGGGGGCGAAAGGGACGTCCGTTGAAAATAAGGGCTGCTGGTAACCCGGTGAAAGAGGGGTCGCCACGGCATGCGACGAGTTCCGTTATTGCTTCGCGTATCTCGCGAGACAAAGGCAGCGGGGGTTAAAGCCCCTCTATTCCAGCCGTTATCGTCGGCACGACTGAAGGCGTGCCCTGATACGGGTCCGTCCAATGCCGTCCCAAAATGGAGAGAGACTCCAGTCACAGTCTGAAGCCTGTGCCACCATCTTGTCCCACCTGACTTGCAGCAAAAATTAAAAAGTGAATCGGGCGATCAACGTGCCCTGGCGCGGCTCCATAATCGGCTGGTTATTGATAGCCGGGAGATTGAATCCTGTGTTCGGGGCGAGGTAAGTGTTGATGACGCCAAACCCAGCGGTTTGGATCCCCAGCGCATTCTTCGTCACCGGGGATTGCGGATTCGTGGTGCCGGGGGCCGGCATTATGAGCCGGTTTAGAACGTTGATGAACTCGCCCCGGATTTGCAAATTCATTCTCTCTTTGATCCGGAAATTGCGGCTGAAGTTTGCGTTCTCAACCGGAGTGCGTGGAGCGCGGAAGCCTTTAATAAAATTCCCCGACGCCATACAAGTTGCGTTCGAAGGGCATGGCGTCCAAGCCGCCGGATTCAGCACTTGCGTGTAATACGGATCGTAGGTGCTATGGTTGTTGATGTTAACGCCGGGCGTGTAGAGCGGCTGTCCTGGCACCTGTACATCCTCGCTGGTAAAGTAATTCGGGTTGACCGTGCTGGTGGGGGGCGTGAGGAATACGCCGCTTTGGTAATTCGCGAACCAGCCAAGCTGCCAACCCTGGGTCACTACATTCACGTATTTAGGCAGGAATGATGCCTTCGGCACTCTGTAATTGACGTTGAAGTTCAGAGCCTGCGGCGGGATCTGCTGGAGCGCCCACCGGCCACCTAGAGGGTTGAAGAAATCCTGCCGCGCGGCCCGCGTGAAACCCTGACCCCATGTGTACGCGCCGCCGCCCTCGAGGTTGTGCGAGAAACGTTTGGTTGCCTTTATTTGCAGCGCGTCGTATTTGGAGTTCTGGGTTGGAGAATCCGTAATTGCAACCGCCCCGAACTGCGGGTAGGGGTAGAGAGCGCTCTGCAGGGAGCTGCTGGTAGGGAAGCCCGAATAGGGGAGAATGCTGTTGATGCCCTGCGAGGTCAGGAACTGGGTCACCGCCGTACTGCTGATCGGGTCGGCCAAGAGGACACGCGCGTTTTGGTTGTTGTACCCCGTTGGACCGGTCCCTGGGATTGGGTACAAGCCATACGATGCTAACAATTGCGGGGAGAGTTGGCTTAGCCGGCCCAAACTGCTCGCGCCGTTGGCACCAATCCAAGCGCCGCGGTTACCAACGTAGGTCGCTTCCATTACGAGACTCTTGGTGATTTCGCGCTGGAAGCCAGCGCTGAATTGGTTGATGCGCGGCGGCCGGTTTTCATTCCCATCCGGTACGAAAGGCGCAGGAGCCGTGGAACCCAAATTCGGATATTGATACGGGTTCGTGACGGGCCAAGCCGGAGTTTGGATAGCGCCCGGAGTCTCAACATTTACAAATTGGTATGCCGCAGGCACATAGGACGGGCTGTTGGCGGCGAGATTGTAGACCCCGTTGGTGCTTACGTTAGCACCGGCGGCGCTCGAAACGAAGTTGTAGGTGACTCCCCACCCGCCGCGAAAGACCGTCTTGTTATTGATCTGATAGGCGAAGCCGAACCGCGGCCCGAGCGCGTACGGATAGGCGGACTTGTAGAATGAACAGCCGCAGGTGCTGGCGAACTCTAACGCCCCCAGGCGGCCGCCGGCATTGGCGTTCGGCAAAGTCGCATCGAGCTGTCCCAAACGCCCGTAGGTATCGCGTTCCGCAGTGTCATAATCCCATCGGAGCCCGTAATCGACGGTGAGCTTGCGGGTCACCTTCCAGGAGTCTTGAACATACAGCGCCCATTCCTGGCTCCCCTCACGTGGTTCGGTGAACGCGTTCTGCGAAATGCCGCTATAGTCGCCCAGCAGGAAACTGGCGAAGCCGAAGCCGGTGCTAAAAGCGCCGAAGCTACTCGCCGGAGTGAAGGGTTCCGACGTCGCACCGGTACCGCCGGAAAAAACAACCTCGGCACTGGTCCGGACGATTTCTTGAATGAGGTCCACCTCGGCGCCAACTTTGTAAGTGTGCGCGCCGTGAACCCATGTCAAGTTGGCGACGCCGCTGGGCTTTTCGTCGTAGTCCTTCGGGGTGCCCGCGCCCGGCCCCATATTCTGCATTCCCCCGTAGGTCGTGTTGTACAGGCTATTGAAGCTTGGGAAATTTTGTTGACTTGCAAAGCCACTGAGCCCCAACGCCGACCCTGGGTTGAAGTATAGGCCCTGCCGGATCCACCACGTCGCGTCGTTGAAAGTGCTGTCTATGTAACCCGCGCCCAAGTGCAGCAGCAGGTTCGGCCTCAAGGTACGGTCGTAGTTCAGGCGTTCCGTGTAGCCCCAAACAAACGTGCCGCGGGCCGCAGTTATTGAGTTGGGCAGACCATCCGCGCTTCCCAGGGTAGTGTTGATCAGGTTCTGGGTCGTGAGCAGAGAATTATAGAACGAAATCTTGTCCCTGGCGGAGATCGTGTGATCGACCTTAACCGTCTGAATGGACGAGTACCGTTGGCCGGGTTCGGTCACGGCATAGTTGCCGGCAAAATTGGAGTTGTTCGCCACGGGGAAGTAGGACGTCAGCTTGATCGAAACGGGGTCGAATCGAGACAAGGGAATCGTATTGTTCGGGAACGGCTGGGCGTAGCCCTGGCCGGCCAGCGGTCCGGAGGTCGCGACGGCTCGCGTGGCGGGATCGAAGATCTCATTCGCGAACAGGTGATTTCCGGCGGGGTCGACTTGGACTGTCGGCGTACCCAGCGCCGTGGTCTGGATTCCTAATTGAGCGCAGGCACTGCATGTTCCATTCGGAGAGATCTGTGAGAAATTTCCCTGGAGATAGTTGGCCGTAGGCACCGTATCGTTAAAGGAGTACAGCGTCGTTTCGTTGAAGTTTTCATAGTTGTAGAACCAGAAGGTTTTATTGTGCCCATTGTAGATTTTCGGGATGTACAGCGGGCCACCCAAGGTTCCGCCGAAATCGTTGCGGCGCTGGCGCGGGCGAAATTTCCCTCCATCCCCACCGACGGCGCTGCAAGCCTGTCCCGTGGGCCCTACGATGCAGCCTCCGCTCCTGCTGAAAGGATCGCCGGCAGCGAGGTCTTCGTTGACGAAGTAGTCGTAGGCGCTGCCGTGATACTGATTTGTGCCCGACTTCATGGTCATGTTGATCACCACCAACACGTTATGCGGTGCACCGCATAACGTGTTTAATGCGGAGTCCATTTTTATGCGAACTCCGCGCTGTATGGAAGCTGCCTGCCGTTATTGTGTCGTCTTCTTACTCCGCATATTAGGAGCAGCCTTCAACATCTCGATAAGTTTGTCCGTCGCCTTAAATCGGCCCGTCCGCAACTTCGGAGCGATCACGGATTCGAGGGCTTCGAGCTTCACGGACGGGTCGGCGCGAGTGTAAATCTCCGTCGTTTGCATACTGGAATGCCCAAGCCAGAGAGACACCTTCCGGAGATCCTTGGTGGCTTGCAGTATGGTCAGCGCGCAGGTGTGCCTTAGAACATGCGGTGAAACTCGCTTTGAGGAGAGCGTTGAACAGCGCATCTCAGCGGTATGGACATGCTTACGTAGGACGTACTCGAAACCGGCGCGGGTCATGGCATCATTGCGAGCATTGGGGAAGAGTTCTGGAATCCGGACTTCACCGCGGACAGACAGCCATGCACGAACCGCGGATGCCGTCTCTTTCCACAGCGGCAAGCAACGTTCTTTTCGGCCTTTGCCGTGGATTAAAACGCTGGCTTGCGGTTGCAGCATCAGATCTCCGATCCGGAGTCCCACCAGTTCAGAGACCCGCAGTCCACCCGCGAAGCAAAGATGAAGCATCGCTCGGTCACGGATGCCGTCCCGGACAGTTGGGTCAGGGGCATCCAGGATCGATTGCATCTCCTGAGCCGTGAGGTGCCTGACAAGCCGGGTGTCCGTCTTTTTCGCAGGGATAGCCAGAATCCGTTGGATCTGCTCCAGCGCCGACGGCACGCGATATTCCATGTAGTGCATGAACGATTTGATGGCTGCGAGCCGGATGTTTCTGGAACCAGCGCCATTGCCACGACTTGTTTCCAGATGGTTCAGGAAGTTCACGATGAGAGGAGCGTCCAGTTGTTCCAGTTGCAGTTGCGAGGGCGGCAGCTTGATGCAAACGCTAGCGTATTCGAACAGAAGTCTGAAGGCATGCGCATAGGAGTCGCAGGTGTTGGGGCTGGCGCGCCGCTCGATGGGCAAACGCTGCTGGAGGAAGGCCGCGATGTGCGGGGCGAGAAGGATCATGGCCGGCCACCTGTGAAGAAGCTCTGGCACGAATCCGCGATGTTTCTCATTAGATCCGGTGTTGCCTCCAGATACCAGTACGTGTCGGCGACCTTGCTGTGGCCGAGGTACGTAGACAGCGCCAACATATGTTTTGTGATTCGATCACGTCCATCAGGGCAGGTTTCCAGAGCCCTTACTGCGAACGTGTGCCGCAAGGAATGGATCGTGGGGCGTGGAAGATCTGGTCCGCGAGGGAGGCTGATCTTCTCGGCAATGTCGTGGAATGCGGTTTCGGCGTCATGCAAAAGCAACGGGCGCCTCCGCAAGGAAACGAACACGTGATCATCCAATGGCGTATAGGCGCGCCTCCGTTTGAGGTACTGTTCCAAGCCAGCATGCGTAGTGTCGTGAAGGGGAACGAGACGGCTTTTGCGGAACTTGGAGCAGCGAATCACCAGCCCGTCTACGGTGATGTCCTCGAAACAGAGATGGATTGCTTCCGACACACGAAGCCCGGTGCACGCCAGCAGGGCGAAAAAGGTGTTGTAGGTGTGCCCGCGAAAGGCATTGCGTTTACCCAACGTAGCGGCGGCCTGGAGAATGCGCTGGATCTCCTCCCTGGAAAAGATGTAGGGCACCGGTCGTGGCCGGTTCTCACTGCCGAAGACTGTGGGGGGTATTTCGTGGTGTAGGTCTTCCGCACGGATGTACCGTGCAAATCGAATCACTTGGCCAAGCCGGCGCGCTCGTTGAGACGGGGACGGTGCAGATTGAGCCCACTCAATGGCGGTTTCAGAGCTGATGTACTGTTTGCCCGCCGCGTCGGAGAATGCGGCAAAGCTCCGCAACAGGTTGCCTTCAGAACGAAACGCGAATCCCGTGGCCCGGCGCATGGCCACGTACGCTTCCACGCCCTGAGTCAGCATGATTTCGCCTCCGGCCATGGCTGCGCAATCTGTCGCAGGGCGATGACATCTACTTTGGCGTAGATCTCCGTGGTCGCGGTGGAACGGTGCCGAAGCACACCCGCGATCTCCTGTAACGACGCGCCTTGCCGGAGCATAGAGCTTGCCACCGAATGGCGGAGGACATGGGCTGCACCACGGCTTGGGCAAACGACACCAGCCCGGCGCATGGCCTGGGCAGCGATCATCGAGATTGCACAGTGGTTCGCGAGAGCTCGAAAGGGTGCTCTGGATCGAATAAACAGCGCATCCACGTCGGTCTGAGGACGACCGTCCTTGATGTAGTTGGCGATCGCATCGCCAATCTCCTGCGTCAACGGCATCAGGGTCTGACGTCGTCCCTTCCCTGAAACGCAGATCCCAGCTTCCTTCCAATCGATATCGCCTAGCCGAAGCTGCACGAGGTCGCCCGCACGAAGTCCCAAGCGAGCGAGCAAGAGTAAAATGGCACGATCTCGTTTGCCCACTGGCGTTGCCGGATCACACGAAGCAATCACCAGTTCGACTTCTTCGGATTGCAAATACCGCGGCAAGGACGACAGCCGCCAATGCGCGAGAACGGGAACAGCTCCCTCCAAACCCGCAGCACACTTACCGTCGGCGATCAGAAAGCGCAGAAACATGCGGACGGCAGTAGTGCACTTTTTCGCCGCTGCCCATCCACACCGTTGACTCGTGTCCAGGATAAACTGCCTCAGGTTGTGAGCGTCGAACGTACCCGGATCTTCTCCCACGCTCTTCAGCAAATCGCGCAGGTGAAGGTTGTAATTATAGAGCGTGGCATCGCAGTTGCCGCGTTGCTGTCGCATCCAGCCACAGAACGCGACCAACAGAACTGGATCCACGACGATCTCCTCTACGACTCGGGTCGTGGCTATATCGGTGAATCGGGCATATCGGAGAAACAGACGGGCACCCTTCCGAAGGTCCCGCCGGTGTGTGCGGCCATATCGTGGGCATCGGCATCGATTCAGGTGCTGGACAAACTCCTCGATCATCCGTTCGTCTAAAGCGGCGATTGTTCTGCTTTTCCGCCCCGTCCAATGGATTAGGTGCTCGGCTGCTCGAATGTGCCTCCGAGCCGTTATCTCTGCATAGCCCGATTTGCACAATTCCTGAGCAAACCCTTCAAGCATGCGGCCATCTTGACCATCCCGCAGTTCTTGGATGCGGAAAGGCGATTCGAAAAACTCTTCCAACATGACATCCTCCTTTTTAGGACGTCATGATTATGCGAAGTTCCAAGATCGCGAGGTAGACTACATCGCTTGCTTCTCGAAGGGTTGCCCCGCTGCTATGGTCGTTTTGCTCCGCATAAAAATGGACTCCGCATTAATGCCCGATTGTCCGTATTCGGGGGCATAGTTGCTGGTCTGGTAGGCAATTTCCTGGATCGAGTCCACGCTCGGCTGGATCGTCTGGGCGTAATCTCCTAAGGTCGGGAACATGCGAGAGGTCGCGTCCTGGCCTTCGATGCGCATCGTCTCGCTTAGGGAGCCGCTCCCCGGCAGACCGTTGATAGTGAACAATCCGCTGGCGTTATAAGAACTGACGCCCGGAAGCACCAGAAGCGAGTTGAAGGGATTGCGGAAGCCGGAGGTGCCGGCGTTGACGGTTCCAATGCCGATCAGAGGAAGTGCATCCAATGCCTCGATGGCGACGTTGCGCGACAGCTCAGCGCTTTCCGTCGTCAGCAGCGAAGCTTCGGTGGTGACGGTGACGGACTCCGCCGCCGTGCCGACCTGCAATGCGATATCCTCTCTCAGGGTTTGCGTCGCGGCGAGGGCGAGGTTCGTGTGAGTGTACGTCTTGAATCCCGTCGCGGTAACCGAAACGGCGTAGATCCCTACGGGCAAATCCGTTATCGAGTAGGCCCCCGGAGTTCGTGGACACTCCGCGAAAAACAACTCCTGTTTCCGTGTTCTTGACTTCCACGGTCGTCCCGGCGATGACTGCTCCACTGGAATCGGTTACGACGCCAGTGATGGTTCCGTTGCCAACCTGGCCGAACGCCAACAATGAAGCGGCCATCAGGAACAGCACCAGCTTCGCGGACGATCTCCTGCGGGTTTCCGTCATAAATTCCCCCTTGAATTTCGCTGATTCTGTCTAATTTATCCCCGGCATCCATTTCCAGTCAAGGGGGATGCTGCATGCAGGGGAGCTTTCAGCTTTCAGCGATCAGCGTTCAGCTTCTAAAACAGTGCCGTCAGCATTCGCTTCAGCGGCAGGCTCTCCACTGACTCAGCGCACAACGCAGCCCGGCGCGGCGGGGAGTCAGAGATTCCCGTGAACGCCCGGTCCCGCGCCGGGCGCTGTGCGCTGATCGCTGAAAGCTGACGGCTGAATGCTGGACGCCGACAGCTTCCCTAGAAAGTAAATCGGGCGATCAAGGTGCCCTGGCGGGGCTCCATAATTGGCATGTTGGCGTAGGCCGGGAGATTGTATCCGGTGTTGGGGGCGAGGTACGTGTTGATGACCCCGAACCCTGCGGTTTGGATCCCCAGCGCATTCCTCGTCACCGGGGATTGCGGATTCGTTGTTATGGGGGCCGGCATTATGAGCCGGTTTAGGACGTTGACGAACTCGCCCCGGATTTGCAAGTTCATTCTCTCTTTGATCCGGAAGTTGCGGGCGATATTCGCGTTCTCTACAGGCGTGCGAGGCGCGCGGAAACCCTTTACGAAATTTCCCGTCGCCATGCAAGTTGCGTTCGAAGGGCATGGCGTCCAGGCTGCCGGATTTAGCACCTGGGTGTATTACGGGCTGTAGGTGCTCAGGTTGTTGATGTTCACGCCTGGCGTATAGAGCGGTTGACCGGGAACCCGCACGTCCTCGCTGGTCAGATAATTCGGGTTGACGCTGCTGGTGGGAGGTGTGAGAAACTGGCCGCTTTGGTAGTTCGAGAACCAGCCGAGCACCCAACCGTTGGTCACCGCATTCACATATCTAGGGAAGAACGAGGCCTTCGGCGTCGTGTAGGTGAGGTTGAAGCTCAGCGCCTGCGGCGGGATCTGCTGGAGGGCCCACCTGCCGCTTTCCGGGTTGAAGAAATCCTGCCGCGTGGCCCGCACGAAGCCCTGGCCCAAGGTGTATGCGCCGCCACCCTGGAGGTTATGTGAGAGGCGCTTGGTAGCCTTTATTTGTAAGGGGTCGTATTTGGAGTTCTGGGTCGGGGAACCTGTAATTCCAACAGCTCCGAACTGCGGGTAGGGGTACAGAGCGCTTTGCAGGGAGCTGCTGGTAGGGAAGCCGGAATAGGGGAGAATGCTGCTGATGCCCTGCGAGGTCAGGAACTGGGTCACCGCCGTACTGCTGATCGGGTCGGCCAACAGGGTGCGCGCGTTCAAGTTGTTGTACCCCGTTGGACCGGTTCCTGGGATTGGGTACAAACCATAAGATGCTAATAATTGCGGGGAGAGTTGGCTTAGCCGGCCCAGGCTTCCGCCGCCAATCCAAGCGCCGCGGTTGCCAATGTAAGTCGCTTCCATGACGAAACTCCGGGTAATCTCCCGCTGGAAGCCGGCGCTGAATTGGTCGATGCGCGGCGGCCGGTTTTCATTGGCGTCGGGCACCGTCGGGGCGGGGGACGTGGAACCCAAATTCGGATATTGATACGGATTCGTGACGGGCCAGCTCGGCGATTGGATGGCTCCTGGAGTTTCAACATTTACAAATTGGTATGCCGGAGGCACGTAGGACGGGCTGTTGGCGGCCAGATTGTAGACTCCGTTGGTGCTTACAGTGCCTCCGGCGGGGTTCGCAATGAAATTGTAGATGAATCCCCATCCAGCGCGAAACACCGTCTTGGGGTTTATTTGATAGGCGACGCCCAGCCGCGGTCCCAGCGCATACGGGTACGCGGACTTATAGAATGAGCATCCGCAGGTGCTGGCGAATTCTAATGCCCCCAGGCGGCCGCCGGCATTGGCGTTCGGTAAAGTCGCATCGAGCTGTCCCAAACGCCCGTAGGTGTCATGTTCCGCAGTGTCATAATCCCACCGCAGCCCGTAATCGACGGTGAGCTTGCGGGTCACCTTCCAGGAGTCTTGAACATACAGCGCCCATTCCTGGGACCCCTCGCGAGGTTCGTTGAACGCGTTCTGCGAAATGGAGCCATAGTCGCCCAGCAGGAAACTGGCGAAGCCGAAGCCGGTGCTAAAAGCGCCGAAGCTACTCGCCGGAGTGAAGGGTTCCGAGGTCGCAGCCGTACCGCCGGAAAAAACAACCTCGGCAGTGGTCCGCGTGAGGTCTTGTATGAGGTCCAATTCGGCGCCGATTTTATAGGTGTGCCTGCCGTGAACCCAGGTCAAGTTGGCTACGCCGGTGGGCTTCTCGTCGAAGATCTTCGGCGTGCCCCCGCCCGGCCCCATATTCTGCATCACTCGTGTCCAAAATAATTTTGTAGACCGCTTCGGTCAGGTTCGGTAGAGCCCCAAAACAAATGCCCTCCTTTTTGTGAGATCTTGAAGCGACGCGGAACCCGAGTTGCTGACGAACCCCGCGTACACTAAAACACCCA
>DATDGT010000146.1:0-11315 GCA_036521975.1 Bryobacteraceae bacterium | reverse complement strand
GCCCTCCTTGGGTGTTTTAGTGTACGCGGGGTTCGTCAGCAACTCGGGTTCCGCGTCGCTTCAAGATCTCACAAAAAGGAGGGCATTTGTTTTGGGGCTCTACCGAACCTGACCGAAGCGGTCTACAAAATTATTTTGGACACGAGTGTACGATTACATGGTTACGAATCGGGCCATCACGATCGATTCACGTTTCTACTGCCGTGCAGACGCGTACCGGATACTATTGGAAGACTTTCGATATCTTCTCGGACGGCAAGCAGCACGTCGACTGCTACACCTGTCACCGCGGAAGCTTATTAACGCCGTTGACAGCGGCGCCCTAATAATAGCTTTCAGCTTTCAGCGATCGGCGTTCAGCTTCTGAAGCAATGCGGTCGTGTTCAGCGTACAGGCCGCCGGGCGCGGCGTCAAACGAATGAGAAACTCGGGCGAAGTGGCCGCGACCGGCGAGTCCGTTGTGCGCGACTTTCTCCAAAGTTCCGTATTATATAAACTTCAGGTTCCCGTGGGCGTATTATATTCAGAAGCGATATCCGATAGCGCATGGCGTGTTCAAACTAGGAGACCATCCCATGAAACTAAACCTCTCTTCCGCGGCGGTTGGCGCGATCGTCCTGGCGCAAATGTTGCTGAGCCAGGGCTCGGCGGATCCGTGGAAATCCTCCGATCTGCTGGAACCCGCTGCGTTGGCGGGCATCCTGCAGTCGGGCAAATCGAGGCCTCCGGTGATCCTGGCGGTGGCCTTCGCAGTACTTTACAACGGCAAACATCTGCCTCACGCGATCTTCGCGGAGCCTGGATCGTCGCCGGCCGGGATCGACGCGCTGAAGAAAGCCGTCGCAGGTCTCCCCAAAGACAGCGACATTGTGATCTATTGCGGATGCTGCCCGATGGAGAAGTGCCCCAACGTTCGCCCGGCTTATTCCACGTTGAAGCAAATGGGCTTCACCACGGTTCGCGTGCTCCACGTGCCGACCAACATGGCCACCGATTGGTTCGATAAGGGTTACCCCTCGGAAAATGGGAGCGCGCTGAAGTAGCATTCGCGCGTCCCTCCCCGAAGTCAATCGGAGGGATTCGTTGCGAAGACGCTCAGCTCCGGAATGAATCCGCGATCCTCCATTTCCAACGCGGCCTTCACCACATGGGCGATATCCTCGGGACGAAGTTTCGTGGGGTTGTCCTTCTGCTCAAATCCCGCCGCCGCTCCGAAATTTGTGAGCACTTCGCTCGGATTCACCAAAATCACGCGGATATTATATTTGCGAAGCTCGGCCCTCCAGCACTCCGTCATCCCGCGCAGCGCGAATTTGCTCCCGTAGTAGGCCGTGCCGTTAGGCGCGCCGCGCAGCCCGGCGGTGGAGGCGATATTCACGATATTGCCCTTCTTGCGCGAGATGAAATATTTGGCGGCGGCTCGCGCCGTGAGGAATGCGCCGGTGACGTTGGTGGCGAAGACGCGCTCGAATTCCCCCGGATCCGTCTCCACCAGCGGCTTGAACACGCCCACTCCTGCATTGTTCACCAGAACGTCGAGATGGCCAAAGTGTTGGAGCGCTTCCCGCATGGTCCGTTCGACATCCGCTTCGACGCTCACGTCGGCTTGGATGGCGTGCGCGCCCAAATCCTTCGACGCCCCCTCCAGCCGAGCCTTGTCGCGGCCCGTGATCGCCACTCGCGCGCCCGCGGCCGCGAGCGCTTGCGCGATGCCTTTGCCGATCCCGCTGCTCCCGCCAGTGATCAGCACTGTTGCATTTTGAAGATTCATAGTTTTCTCCTATCCAAACAACTCTACTATCGTGACAGCAGGTGGATCGCGTTTAGGATGCGTTGGAAACTTCGACTGGAGTCATGGTTCGTTTGCCTGCCGCAGGGCTTGATGGAGTACGGATTTGATGTAGGTCTGATAGGGCAAACCCTTACGGCTTGCCTGCTCACGCGCCAGTTGGATATCGTCCTCCGGCAGACGTATGGAAACGACCCGGGACCGCGATGCCGCGAGGCGGCTCTTCAGGGTTGCCCGGTCCAGGCGCTTAAGCTGGCCCCTCCTCGCCGCTTGTAGAAAATCCTTGTCCAGGCGGTCGCGGTTTTTGTACCACCACTCGGCCTCTTCGGCCTCGGTCTTGAATGCGGGCACCACGCGTTTATTCTTAGTCATTGGGTCTCCCGAAACAGCTTCCGATAGGCCCTGGTGGCCGGGTATGCGATAACTGCGCGAACCTTGTCTTCTCTCGGCGTCCATACCCCAATCAGCACTCGGCCGGCCATGGTGGCGCCAAGCACCTTGTATCGCTCCTCGCCGTTCGGTGCCTGATCTCGAATTCGGCGGGCGTCACGCGATGCCGCTTCAGGTGTCGCGTGTTTTCGGCATCCCAATCGAAACTGATGCCCACTCTCTTCAGCCATTATCCTGCTATTGTATATACGCTGTCAACATCCGCCGATCGGGCGCGGTCCGGACCCCTACGGATGTACCCGAACTCAGCCACGGAGCTGCCCGGCGCGACGCGGCTCGCGCACCACCCTCCATGCGACACTGGACCTTAGGTGCCTATGAAGAGCCTGCTGCTGTTGCCGCTTGTTTCGCTTCTGGCCTTGGCGCAAACGCCCGCTCCGAGCGTCGCTCCCGCCTGGGATATCGCGCCGGTGATCGCGGATTTTTCCGCGAAGGCAGCCCGCGTCAAACCCATCCTGGACCGATTGACCCCGGAGCAATGGGTGCGCGGCGGCGCTCCCGACGCCTATGTCGCGCAGTGGCAAAGCGCGCGCCAGGAAACCGTCTATGTGGCCAACGCTTCCAAGGCGTTTGAGGGGCATCCCGAAAAACTCACCCTGGCGCTGGACGCCTATTTCCGTTGGGAAGCGCTCCAGACGCGATTGACGACGCTGGCCGAAGGAGTGCGTAAGTATCAGGATCCGGCCATGGGCGATTCGCTGGTGAGCGTGGTGGGCGATAATTCCGCCAATCGGGACAAGCTGCGCCAATACATCACCGATTTGGCGGCCCAGAAGGAAGAGGAGTTCACTGTAGCGGATCAGGAGGCGCAGCGCTGTCGCGGCCTGTTGAGCCGCCAGACGCCGGCCAAGAAAAGCACGCCTTCGAAAACGCCCTCAAAAACGGAGGACAAGCCATGACGGAAACAGCGACTTTCGTGTGCAGCATCTGCGGCGAAGCATCCTCGGAGATTTGTGTCTATTGCACCAAGGACGTGTGCTCCAATCACGTCTGCGAGAAGTGCGGCCGCTGCAGCGACTGTTGCTCGTGCGAGGTGCGCCGAACCCCGGATTAAGCCCGGGGCGCGTGGTATCTTTGGACAAACTCGCGCACAACGGACTCGCCGGGCGCGGCCAAGTCCTCCGAGTTCTCATTCGTTTGGCGCCGCGTCCGACGGCCTGTGCGCTTTGGAGCGAGACCCGTTGAGCTTAACGCAGTTGAAGAGCGGCCCTAAACGGTCCGCGGCTTCGCTCCTTCAAACCGAACTGGAAGCCGCCATCGATGGAGAAGTCCGCTTCGACATCGTTTCCCGCGCCCTTTATTCCACCGACGCCAGCGTCTACCGGATCCAGCCGTTGGGCGTGGTGATCCCCAAGACCAGGGCTGACATCGTGCGGACGCTCGAAGTCTGCAGCAAGCATCGCGTTTCCGTCACCCTCCGCGGAGGCGGTACTTCGCAGGCAGGTCAGGCCATTGGCGAAGGAATACAGATCGATATTTCGAAGTATTTCAACCGCCTGCTGGAGGTCAACGCGGAGGAGCGGTGGGCGCGAGTCGAGCCGGGAATTGTGCTCGATGAGTTGAACGCGCAACTGGCGCCGCGGGGCTTGCGCTTCGCTCCGGATATCTCTACGGCCAGCCGCGCAACCCTTGGCGGCATGATGGCCAACAATTCCGCCGGCGCGCGCAGCGTGTTGTACGGCAAGACCATCGACCACGTGCTGGAACAGACGGTTCTGCTCGCGGACGGAAGCATCGCGCATTTTCGTGAGATCGAGCGCTCTGAAATTCCCACGGGAAATAGTCTGGAGGCGGCGCTTTATGCCGCTGTCCTCCGGCTGGCCTCCGAACATGCCGCGGAAATCGATCGCCGCTATCCCAAAATTCTGCGCCGCGTGGCCGGCTATAATCTCGACGAATTCACGGATCCATCGAAACCCGTCAATTTATCCAAAATCATAGTGGGTTCCGAAGGTACGCTAGGCGTGATCTTGGAGGCTAAGGTTCGTCTTGTGCCGCTGCCGAAAGCCAAGGCGGTGATGGTTGTGGCTTTTGCGGATCTGCTGGAATCGTTGGCCGCCGCTCCCGTGATCCTTCCTCATCGCCCCTCCGCCATAGAAGTGATGGATAAATCGATCCTGGATCATACCCGGCAAAACGAGGCTCTGCACAAACTGCGAACTTCGGTGATCGAGGGCGATCCGGCATCCACCTTATGCATTGAATTCTATGCAGACCGCGCCGAGGATTTACTCCCGCGCCTGCGCGCGCTGGAGGAAGATCTGCGCCAGCGCGGCTTGGGATATCACTATCGCTCGGAAACCAGCGCCGCGGGGCAGCAGCGCATCTGGAGTTTGCGCGAAGCCGCGCTGGGCCTATCGATGGCGATGAAGGAGGACGCCAAATCGATCTCCTTCGTCGAAGATACGGCCGTTGCGCCGGAACGGCTCAGCGAATTCATCGGGAGGTTTCTCGATCTGCTGCGCCGCCATGGCACCACCGCGGGAATCTACGCCCACGCTTCGGTGGGCTGCCTGCATGTGCGGCCGGTGGTGAATCTAAAAACTGAAGAAGGCGTGCGCAAATTCGAGGCAATCGCCCAGGACGTGGCCGATCTGGTCCTGGAATTCGGCGGCGCGCTGAGCGGGGAGCATGGCGACGGCCTGGTGCGCAGCCCGTTCATGCGGCGCATGTTCGGCGACCGATTATACGAAGCTTTCCGGGAGTTGAAACGCACCGCCGACCCGCTAGGAATCTTGAATCCCGGCAAGATCGTGGATGCCCCGCCCATCGCCTCGAATCTGCGCTTCGGAGCCGGCTACCGCACGCCGCGCCCAGGTTCGTTCTTCGATTATGACTCGTTCTTTGATTATTCGGAATACGGGGGATGGGGCGGAGCAGTGGAGATGTGCAGCGGCGTGGGCGCATGCCGCAAAAAGCTCGCCGGGACGATGTGTCCTTCCTACATGGCGACCCGCGAGGAAGCGCATTCTACTCGCGGACGCGCCAACGTTCTCCGGCTGGCGATGAATGGGCAAATGGGCCCCGCCGGATACGACGGGTTGGGCGATGACGACGTCTACGAAGTGCTGGATCTTTGCCTGGAATGTCGCGCGTGCAAATCGGAATGCCCCGTGGGCGTGGATATGGCGGCCTTCAAGAGCGAATTTCTCGCCGGCTACCGGAAACGGCATGGAACCCCGCTCGAGGCGCGCGCGTTGGGGCACGTCGCCGAGCTTGCGGTGTGGGGAAGCCGTTTGGCGCCGTTGTCGAATTGGCTGAGCGCGCCGGCGCGCTGGCGCTTCCACCGGCCCATGCCGCGGTTCAAAAGCGAGACGCTCGAAAAGCGTCTTCAAAGGCGCCCGTCCAAAAACGGCCAGCCCCGATCGGTGACTCTTTTCAACGACACGTTCCTGAATCACTACCACCCCGAAATCGGCATCGCCGCTATTGAGGTGCTGGAGCGCGGAGGCTGCGCGGTCCACGCGATTCGCCCCGGTTGCTGCGGCCGTCCGCTGATTTCTCAAGGCCTGCTCGCGGAAGCTCAATCGAAAGCCGGGAGCCTGACCGCCGCGCTTTTGCCGATCGCCGAGCGCGGCGAAAAAATTCTGTTCTGCGAGCCGAGCTGCCTTTCCGCGGTCAAGGAAGATGTTCCGGCTCTGTTGCGCGGCGACCAGCAGCGGCAAGCGCGGCGCGTTGCGGAGGCCTGCCTCCTGTTCGACGAATTCGCGGCGCAGCTTGACTTGCCCCTCCGCTCCGACCCGTCGCGCGCCTTCCCGACGCGTATCTTACTGCATGGGCACTGCCATCAAAAGTCGATGGGATTGCTGGGCTCAAGCGCCGCTCTGCTTTCGCGCATCCCCGGCGCGACCGTCGTCGATTTGGACGCCGGATGCTGCGGCATGGCGGGATCGTTCGGCTATACGCACTACGATATTTCGGTGAAGATCGCCAATCGCCGGCTGCTGCCCGCCATCCGCGAGATGAAACCCAGCGACGTGCTGGCCGCCACCGGAACCTCCTGCCGTCAGCAAGTCAAGGATTTGGCCGGCGCCTCCGCCGTCCATCCCGCTGTCCTGATCCGGGATCTCCTGGAATGAGCCGCGCGCCAGTGTGCTGGGAGTTATTATCGGAGGTCACCGCTGGAGCGGATCTTCGATCCACGGCGGAGTGGCCTGCATCAGGCGCCCTAACTCTGGCTCCAGGGCTTCCATTTTCCGCTTCATTTCCCACGCGATTTTCCGGTAGCTGAAATGACCTTTCACGCCGCTGCGCACACGCGCGATATATTCGGCCTCGGCAAAATCCATCTTGAATAGGAAGCGCGACCGCGCCGCGAAGGGCAGCAGATAATGCGCCCCTGCGCCTTCGAGCGCTCCGATCGTCTCAAACGTCTGCGCCATCGCTCCGGCGTACATATTTTCCAACCCGGCTTCTTTCAACACGTCCGGCCCATCGTAGCCCAAACGGCCCGTGAACGGCTGCCGGAACTGCTGGCAGCGCCGGTGACGATGCAGATCGCGGTAGGCCCCGATGTCCATGACGATGTCGAACGCATACGGTCCGCCGCGAAAAGCTCGGGGCAGTTCGTCGCGGCGAGCCTGTGAGCCCCGCGCGATATCGATGGCCTCCTGCCGCCTCGCCGCGGACCATCCCCGCGCGATCTCGTACAGTTCACGAAACGGCCGCTCCGTGACGGGATACAGCAGGGTGGCGACGGCTTCCGAATGCGCGTCGTCCGGCCGTAAAAGATCGACGGGAACGCAAGAGTCGCCGCTCGCCGCGGGCAGATTCTCTGCGGCCCAGCAGCGCAGATCTTCTCGCGATCTCCGCGCGGCTTCATCCGCACCCACATGCCGCGCTAGCGTGGGCGCGAGCGGCTCTCCGACATTGGATCCGGCGGCTGCGCCGGGTGAGGCTGGATCCCACGCGCACGCCGGAGGAGCGGCGCAGGCGGCGGCGATTTCGTCCGCCACCTCCCGCGCTTCCGCGTATTCCGAGACCTTCAGCCTCCGCACCTGCCGCTCCAACGTGCGGATGCTGGTCACCTGCCCCACCCCTGTGGGGATACCGAAAAATAACGCATAGCGCGCGACATCGAACGCGCGCGCAGCCAAATTGCGCCGGTAGGTTTCCGGCTTCATCTCGGTGGGGCGAGGATGTTTCTCTTCGAGGAACTCGGTCATCCGCTCATGGATCTGGCGGTACGCCTCCAGCAGGCGCGAAGCTTGCGCGGCATAGAGTGCGGCTTCGCTTTCGCCTAATTCCGGCGGAACGATGAAACCGGATTTCGAAAAATCCTGATACCGCGAGCTGCGCGCCTGTCCATCCCACAACTGCTCGTCTTCGATCTCCGTCGCGGCCAATTCCGAAACCCCTTCAAAGCACATGACCACGTGGCCCAGATCGGCAATAGAGGCATGGCCATACTGGAAATAGAAGCTCTCCAGGAATTTCGCTGAATCGTGCGTCCGCACCCATTCCAGCGATTCGCGGATGGAATCGGGCGAGCGGCTGTAGCGCGCCAGCGAATAGGCGCTTTTCTCCGGCGGCATGGGTCCGACGGCGATCACGCGCGAGGTTTTCAAACGGTTATCATAGCGGGTTCCTGCCATGAAAATTCGAATCAAAAAGCTGCATCCGGAAGCTCATCTTCCCGGCTATGCACACGGCCCAGAGGAGGACGCCGGCCTGGATTTGCGTGCTGTCGAGCGCGTTGAGCTGGAGCCAGGCATCGCGCGGGCAGTGGGAACCGGTATTGCGATCGAGCTTCCGCCAGGCTACGAAGCGCAGGTGCGGCCCCGCAGCGGACTCGCACTGAAGCATTCCATTACCGTGAATTTCGGCACCATCGATCCGGGCTATCGCGGGGAGATCCGGGTGGTGATGTTCAATCTCGGACAGTCCGGCTACTTCGTCGAGAAGGGCGACCGGATCGCGCAGCTCGTCATCGGACGGTACGAGGCCATCGAATGGGAAGAGGGCGAGTTGGGAGATTCGGCTCGAGGGGCGGGCGGTTTTGGATCGTCCGGACGCTAGCCGAAGTACTCAATAAGTCCCGCAACGTTGAACGAATGCTTCCGAGCCGCGACCGCCAGGGAGCGGTCTCGCCACGGACGGATTACGGGCTCAGGCTCCCGCCAACTCCGCCGCTTTCCGCAAGCCGATGAGCGGGAGCTCCGGCAGGAAGGCATCGAAGAGCTTCTCGCGTTCAAACAGCCGGCCGAATCCGCCGGTTCCGAGTATCGCCGGTTTTCCCTCGCGGAACTGCTCCTCCGCGATCAGCGCGGCGAGCGATCGTACCGTCGAGAGCGTGCCGAAATAGAGGCCGGATTGAATGCTTTCCACTGTGGTTCGCCCCAAAATCTGCGGCGGCCGGACGATTTCCACCGCGGGTAGCCGCGCGGTCTTCGAGCCCAGCATCGCCATCGAGGCATGAATGCCCGGTGTGATGACACCGCCCAGATACTCCCTTTCTTTCGTGACGGCACAGAGCGTGGTAGCCGTGCCGAAATCGATAATGATCAGGTCGCGGCCGGAAAACTCCTCCAGCGCTCCCATGGCGTTGGCAATTTTGTCCGCTCCCACCTCGAGCGGATTACGGTAGCGAATCTTGAGGCCTGTCTTGGCTCCCGGCTGTAGCAGAAACGGATCGAAGCGGAAGTATTTGCGGAAGCAATTACGCATCGAGTGCACCGCGTCGGGCACGACGGAGCAGATCGCGGCCATGGAGATGTCTCCCGGGTCCACACCGTTCTCGCGCAGCGCGGCGCGGAAGAAGATTCCCAACTCGTCAGAGGAAGCGTGGATGCTGGATGTCCGGCGGAAGGTGACTTTCAGTGTGCGGCCTTCGTAGACGCCGCCGAAGATCTGGCTGTTTCCAATATCAAGACACAAGAGCATGCGGGTCTCACAAAGGCACGTTGTCGATCAGCCTCACGCCTTCCAGGTGCACGGCTCCGAAGCGCCTTCCCCAGTGCTCCTCGACATAGTCAACGGCGAAGCCTTCCGCCTCCAACCACTGGTTTGCTTCCTCCGCGCTCCGGGCTTCGGCGAGGGCTCGAGAAAGACATGCCGCCTTCCCCCGGGCCGCTGGAGAAAGCAAGGCGTTCCGGGAACTCTCCGCTAATCCCGATGACTCCCGCACGGTGGGGCAGCCGAAGATTTGCGTGGGAATAAATAAGTCACGCGCCATTTGGGTGATGAGCTGGAGTTGCTGATAGTCCTTCTCGCCGAAGTAGGCCCGTTCCGCTCGCACCAGGTTCAAGAGCTTCAAAACGACGGTCAAGACACCGGTAAAGAAGCCGGGCCTGTGCCGCCCCTCCATAAGACTGCTCAACGCATTCTCCTCCACGGGCTCTTCCACGCGAAAACGCAACCCCGAGGGATACAACTCCGCTACCTCCGGCGCGAGAACCTCGTGTACGCCCAAGCACTCCAGTAGATCGAGATCGGCGTTCATAGAGCGGGGATATCGCGCGAAGTCAGTCGCGTCGTTGAACTGAGTGGGATTTACAAAAATGCTGACGACCGCGGTGTCGTTCTCTGAAAGGCATCGTTCCACGAGCGAAGCGTGACCGCGATGAAGGGCTCCCATCGTGGGCACAAAACCGATGGTTCCGGCTAGCGCTTCGCGCCGTTGCTTCCATTCGGTCAGGCTGTTAGAGACGCGCATCTTCAGTAGCTCTCCTCCGGCGACGGAAAGGTACCGGCCTTCACGGCTGAATCGAAACCCGCCGCGGCGTTCCGAACGCTCGCGGCTCCGTCTCCAAACGCCCGCACAAATTTGGGACGGAAATCGATATTCAGCCCCAGCAAGTCCTGCAACACCAGAATCTGGCCATCGCACTCCGCTCCGGCGCCGATGCCGATGGTGGGAATCCCCACGGTCTCGCCCACCTCTTGGGCCAGCGCTGCGGGAATGCACTCCAGCACGATCGCGAAGGCCCCCAGATCCTCCAGCGTTCGCGCCTGGCGAAGAATATCGCGCGCGGCTTCACCGTTTCGCCCTTGCACGCGAAATCCTCCGTAGGCGTGAACCGATTGGGGCTGTAGGCCGAGATGGCCCATCACCGGAATACCGCTCTGAATCAGACGTTGAATCACATCCTCATGCCCATCGACTCCCTCGAGCTTCACTGCCTGAGCCCCCGCACGCATCAGCATTCCAGCCGCATCGAGCGCGGCGGGGATGCCTTTTCGAAACGACAGGAAAGGCATGTCCACCACTACGAACTTTTGGCCCGCTCCACTCGCCACCGCCTTTGTGTGGACACGCATCATCCCGATGCTCGCCCCGAGCGTGGATCTGTGGCCGTGGACGACCATGGCCACGCTGTCGCCGACGAGAAATGCGTCGATGGGGCTCGTCGAGAGTAAGCGCGCGAAGCTGTAGTCGTAACAAGTAACCATCGAGAGCTTGCGCTTTTGACGCTTGGCGCACAAAAATGCCTGAGGGCCGATCGGCCTCAAGGAGGTTGTAGAGGGAGGGGTAATCTGATCGAGCATTGCCTTGGTACCTGTCGGAAACCGATCAAGTCCCGGACTTACATGTGGGCCCAAGCCTTTGGGGACTCGGACCGTAGCGGCCGGTTGTCGCTGCCCCTTCGGGTCAGCGCAGAATCAGTATATCAACACCACCGGTTTGGAGGTTGGCCGCGGGAGTCTGTTCCGCGGCCGGCTGCGATGCTTTCCTTTTATTAAAACGTGAACCGCGCGACCAGTTGGCCTTGCCGCGGGAGGTTAGCGCCCGACGAGGCCGCCGTGTTGATCCATCCGAAACCGGAGGCGTACGCCTCGCCAGCCGAGCAGGCGCCGACGGTGCCCGTGGGGCCGTAGCAGGTGGGCGCCGTCTGCGGGTTGGTGGTGGTCGGGTTGACCAATTGAGTGCGATTGAAGATGTTGGTGAACTCCGCCCGGACAGCTAGGCTGTAGCGCTCCTTGATGCGGAAGATCCGTCCGATTCCGAAGTTCTCCACAGGCCGGCGCTGCTGCCGCAAGCCGGGCTCGTACTCCGACCCGCCGATCTGGCCGGGCGCAGGATTGGCCCACGCCGCCGGATTCAGCACGATGGTTTTATTCGGATCGAAACAGTGGC
>DATDGT010000145.1:0-16645 GCA_036521975.1 Bryobacteraceae bacterium | reverse complement strand
GGGAGAGGTTTTCTCTTTCTGCCACGTGGTTGTAAGAATTATAACCCGAAACGCGAAAAATGCAAATGCGAATCTTGGGCTGCGAATTTCCTTCTACTTCCCTGAATCAGAAGGAAATCAAGTTGCTATGCGAAGTTCCTGAGCGGGATGGTAGTGGCCAGCTTGCACTTCCACGTATCAGGGCACGACCTTAAATCGTGCCGACGATAACAGCCCGTATCAGGGCACGACTTCAGTCGTGCCGACGATAACGGCTGGAATCGGGGCTTTAGCCCCCGCCTTTTGTCTTGCGAGATCCGCGAAGCAATGACGGAACTCGTCACATTCCGCGGCGAGCCCCTCTTTCCCTGGGCTAGAGCCCCCGGAGCGCCAGATCAAAAGTCCGATAGTAATGGGACGGTCCCCAAAAAATAATGCCGCGCGGCCTCCCCGGTCGGGACGCCCGCGCGGCGTGAGCTGAAATCCAATCCTTAGAACGAGTTAACGCTTGTTAGACTTCGGAGCCTCGGTATCGGTACCCTTCTTCTTCTTTCCCTTTTTCTTCCCCTCGGTGTTGGTGTCGGTCTGAGCGAACGCCACGGTGGCAGCGCCGGTCAGAAGCGAAAGTCCCAGCATCATGCTCATGATCTTCTTCATTGAACTAGGTTTCTCCTTCAGAGTATGGACGGCTCTAGCCGCCTCAGTGTCGATGATGGCAGGTGGAGATGAAACGTCTCTTAAGAACGAATTAAAACAAGTTCATGACCGTTGGCCCAAACTCCCGGTCGGATGTAGGGCCTCCGGGGCGGGCATCAGCGCACAACGCCCGGCGCGGGACCGTGCGTTCACCAAAAGCGCACAGCCAATGCGTTGTGCGCGAGTTTCTCCAAAGCCCCCCCACCGTAATCCGCGCGAAGTCTGGAATCGTCTCCGTAAGCAGGAGTTGTTCCACGATGATGTTTGCCAGGCGCTGTGGAAGCGCACAGCGAATGCGTTGTGCGCGTAAAGGTGGAAGCGCACAGCCAATGCGTTGTGCGCATAAAGCATGGCTGATGATAGCCGGAGGGCTCTCGCTTCTCGCTCAAAGTCCCGGCCCCATAAAGAACGCCATTGGCATGGAGTTCGTCAAGATCGCCCCGGGCGAATTCACTATGGGCTGTTCGACGGGCGATAGCGGTTGCGATGCGGACGAAAACCCCGCGCATCGTGTCCGGATCACCAAGTCCTTTGAGATCGGCAAGTACGAAGTGACGCAGTCCCAATGGCAGGCGGTGATGGGATCCAACCCCAGCACCGTAAAGGGGGACAATCGCCCGGTGGAGACGGTATCGAAAAACGACGCGCACGATTTTCTCGCCCGGCTGAATGCGGAACCGAATGCGAAAAACGACGGTTATAAGTATCGGCTGCCGACGGAAGCCGAATGGGAATACGCCGCAAGAGCGGGAACGACAGGTCTCCCTGCGTCCTTGGACGAATTCGCTTGGTACGCGGGCAATTCGGGAGACGAGACTCACCCGGTGGGTCAGAAGAAGCCTAACGCGTGGGGCTTGTACGACATGCTCGGCAACGTGCGCGAATGGGTCGAAGACCTGTACGCGAGAGACTATTACAGCAACAGTCCGGCTGCGGACCCCACAGGCCCGCAGGCGGGGCAAGGTGGGTTCGGCTCCCGCCGAGGGGGTTTCCGTGGAGGAGGCGGGGCGCCGCCGAACCAAGGAGCCCCGAACCAACAGCAAGCCCCGCAAAGAGGAAATTTCGGCCGGGGAGGCCGGGGCGGAGGCGGCCGGCAACTTCCGGTGGTGCGCGGCGGCGCGTGGGATAACCCCGCAAATTTCCTGCGTCTTTCCGCGCGCTACCATTACTACGGCCCCACTTTAAGAGTGAGCGATATCGGATTTCGCGTGGTTCGCGAGCCAGTGTCGCCAGATGGAGGTATCCAAAAATGAAAACCCTTTCGACGCTTGCCCTCGGAATCGGCTTGCTCGGCATTCCCTTGCTCGCACACCATTCGTTTCAAGCCGAGTACGACCAAGGAAAGCCGCTGACTCTGGTGGGAAAAATCACCAAGGTCATGGCCGACAACCCTCATGGATGGATCTACCTGGATGCCAAGAACGATCAGGGCAGGGTTGTGAATTGGGCTCTGGAGCTACCCGCGCCCAATGTGCTTCGGCGCAACGGCTTCGATCGGAACATCTATGAAACATTGATGAATTCCGGCGAAGAGGTTACCGTGACCGCTTATGCCTCCAAAGACGGATCGAAGCACGCCTGGGCTGGTGGACTTACGCGGTCCGACGGACAAACCGTTATCCCGCTAGGCGGGATTCCCGGCCAAGGGCGCGGGCGCGGTGGAGCGCGCGGACAGCAGCAGTAGCGTAAATTTACAACCTGTACTCCCAGGCCTTACGGTCCCACCTTTCAGCCCCGCCCGTTCGGGGCCGGGGTTCAGTAATCGGTCCCGGAAACGATTCATAACACAGGGGTTCTCACCAATATAGGAGGTCCTATGATCCTCTGGGCTCGGGGCCGCGCGTCTCTAGCGGCCACGGCGATGCTGGCTGCGGGGACCACTCTCGCCCAACCGAATATTCAAACCATTATTCAACGTTCCCTCGAGGCACCCAAGGCGGATTGGAGCGCCTCACCGCAATATTCCTACCAGGAGACGGATCGCGAGCATGGGAAGTCGAAGACCTATAACGTACAGATGATCGAAGGATCGCCCTACCAGGTCTTGGTCTCGGTCGACGGACAGCCGTTAACTCCCGATGAACAGCAAAAGGAACAGGAGAAGCAGGAGCACACCATAGCGAAGCGGAAATCGGAATCTCCCGACGAACGCGCGCGGCGCATCGAAGACTACGACAAGGACCGCAAACGCGACCACGCCATGCTGCTCGAGCTGACGGAGGCTTTCGACTTCAAATTGATGGGGGAAACCCAGTTGGCGGGGCGGGACGTGTACTTGATTCAGGCGACGCCGCGCCCGGATTAGGGGCGATTGTGGATCGACAAGGCCACGTTTCAATGGGTTCGAGTGACAGCGCGAGTCATCCACCCGGTATCAATTGAGGGTTTTGTGGCGCGCGTCGAGCCGGGCACACGTTTCGAATTACAGAAAATGCAAGTGGCGGACGGGGTATGGCTGCCGAAGCATTTCGAGATGCACTCGCGCGCGAAAGTCCTGGAGGTGTGGAAACACATCACCCAGGAAGATCAGACGTTTTCGGATTACCAAAAGTCCGCTAACTCGCAAACAGAGCCGCGACCGTCAGGGAGCGGTCCAGTTATTTCGGGGACGGTGCACTAGAACCATCGGCGCGGGCGGTTTCAGCCGCGGATTTCGCCTTATGCTCCCGGTAGGCCGCGCGGACACTTTGAATCTGTTTGATATGGTCCTCAAGGTGATGTGCGTTGTTTAGCACAAGGTCGCCTAAAGTCCACGAGAGGTTCGCTTCCGCGTGCGTACAGGGCCGTAGGAACGCTTCCTCCGGCATTTCCTTGAGGAGCTCGTAGTTCTCCGTCCGAAGGCGGCGAAAGGTTTCCAGGGCTTGCGAAATCTTACGCCTTCCGTAATCCAGGCGCTGCGCCCAGGCATCGCCGTTGAACGCGTGCAGGACCGGATTGTCCTCGGCCAAAACCTGGCGCAGTCGGATCACGTAAAGGGCCTCGACGTCGGCCAGATGGCACACGATCTGCCGCACGCTCCACTTCTCCGGCGCGGGCTTGAAGTCTAATTCCGGACCGGCCGCCCCGGTGGTGGCGACGGCCAGCAGCTCCGCGCCGCGGCGGAATCGTTCCAACAGATCGGCCAGATCGCTCAAGCGAACCATTATAGTTGAGGATCGCGCCCCGGAAGATTTCAGTGTGGGGTGGGCGGGATGTCCGCCGCCGTCGAGGTCTGTCGGATTGTAGTTCTTTACAATCGGTTTTTCCTCATCACATCTCCGTTTTTGGACAGATGGCCGATAATGAGAGAGGAAGCCGATGAGCATCGAAGAAGCGATCCTCGAAAAAGTCCGGTCCCTGACGCCGGAAAAGAAGGCCGAGGTGCTTCAGTTTCTATCGGGGCTTGAGGCGAGCGGCCATCCGCGTTTCCGCAGTCCCAAAGGCATCCTTTCGGATCTGAACTTCAGAATCACCGAAGAGGATCTCGGCGAGGCTCGCCGCGAGATGTGGAGCGGCTTTCCCCGCAACGATGTCGCATGACAGCGCCTGGATCGGGGCCGCGTGTCATCGACACGCATACGGCGGTTTGGTATCTTCAGCAGGACTCGCGCTTGTCGCGGCGAGCAAAGTTCGCGCGTCGAGCCTCAACACGATCTGGTGACCTGGAATGCGGGAACCTCCCCGCGCGCGTGCTCGGATTGGTTCCGAGGTATTGGTCTGGCTATAATGCCAGGGTCGGGCCGGGCAGAACAGAATCGGCGAGCAAAGGAGGATACCACTATGAGGATCGCGTCGTTGGCGGGCTGGCTCAGTCTCAGCGCGCTATCTCTTTTAGCGGCAGAGATAACGGGGACATGGAAACTGGATGTGGCGAAATCGAAGCTCGCTCCTATCCGCACAATTACCTCGGA
The DNA here is from genome assembly GCA_036521975.1 of Bryobacteraceae bacterium. Taxonomy (GTDB): domain Bacteria; phylum Acidobacteriota; class Terriglobia; order Bryobacterales; family Bryobacteraceae; genus Palsa-187. The sequence continues at coordinate 12,080 of DATDGT010000145.1, read as the reverse complement.
GACGATGAGAATCGTGGAAACTGGTCCAAAGGTGTATCGAACCATCTTTGACGAGACCACCAAAACAGGAGACAGCCAGCACATCGAGATTATTCGATATCAGGACGGGAAGGAACACCCGGTGGAAGGGGTCAACGTGCCCCCCGGCTATGTCGAGATTACCAAGGGTAGCCCGGACGGCTCCACAAGGAACGTGGTCAGAAAGAAGGACGGGAAGGTAGTAGCCGAGCTCAATGTCGAAATCTTGCCTGATGGAAAGACCATGACAGTGCATCAGAAGGGCGTCAACACCAAGGGAGAGGCATTTGACGAAACCCTGGTGTTTGAAAGACAATAGGCGCATTCAATTCTGTGGCGCCACTCAAGCCGCCAACGTCCACCCAGCCAGAACCATTTATAATTGAGGAGCGAGAACGCTCGATGAAAACCTCCCTGATCTTCGCGACCATCGCCTTCACCGCTATCGCCGCGGCTCAAACCCAACATAACGACCGTCCCGTGCGCCAGGCCGTGCGCGGTCCGCACGGCGCGGTCGCGGCTGGAAGCGAATGGGCCACGGAAGCGGGCATGCGCATGTTTTATCGCGGCGGCAACGCCGTGGACGTCGGTGTGGCGACGATGTTCGCCGCATCGGTCACCGAGCTGTCGCATTTCGGCTTGGGCGGCGAAGCTCCCATATTGATTCGCACCAAGACGGGCAAAGTGTACGCCATCGCGGGCGTGGGGACGATGCCGAAACTCGCGACGGCCGACTTCTTCCGTAATCACAAGCTCGGCCCCGGCGAAGCCGAGATGATGGAGAGGGAGCCGGGCGGACTCAAAGGGATTATTCCCGTGGCCGGCATTCTTCCGGCACTGGTTCCCAGCATGATGGATGCGGGCTTGTTGGCGCTCCGGGATTTTGGCACCAAGTCCTTCCAGGAAGCGATCGCCAGCGCGATCGAAGATGCCGACGGCTACGCCATCGACGAGCTACGCGCGGTGAGCATCGCCAACAGCCGCCGCTTCTTCGAGCTCTGGCCGGCTTCCAAAGCCCACTTCATGCCCAACGGACGGCCGCCTCAAGTGGGCGAAATCTTCCGGCAGCCCGACACCGCACGCACGCTGCGCGCCATGGTGGAAGTCGAGAAGAAAGCGCTGGCCGCCGGCGCGACGCGCGTCGCCGCTATCGACGCCGTGCGCGACTACTTTTATCGCGGCGAGATCGCGCGAAAAATTGACGCTTTCAGCCGCGCCAATGGCGGCTTGCTGCGCTACGAAGACATGGCCGCCTTCAAACTTCAACCCGAGGAGCCGGTCTCGACCACCTATCGCGGCTATCGCGTTTACAAGCCGGGATTCTGGAGCCAGGGTCCGGCAATGCTGGAAATCCTGAATATCCTGGACGGATACGACAATCATCCGCAATTCAATTCCGCCGAATACATTCATCGCGCCGTGGAAGCGATGAAGCTGGCCTATGCCGATCGCGACACGTATTATGGCGATCCCAAATTCAATCAACTGCCCACGCAGATCCTGATCACTAAGGAATACGCGGCCCAGCGGCGGCAGCAAATCGGCAATCGGGCTTCGATGGAATTTCTGCCTGGCGCGCTGAACGGCAAAGTAGGCGAGCATCCGGTCAAGGCGGAACTGGCGCACGTGAAGATCGACGACGCGCTGATCGCCAAGGACACCACCTGCGTGGATGCGATCGACGCGGATGGAGTAATGTTCTCCGCGACGCCTTCCGGCTCCTGGATGCCCAGCGTGATCGCCGGGGATACCGGCATCCCGCTCACCGAGCGCGCGCAGCAATTCGTGCTGGTGCCCGGCAATCCTAATGAGCTGGCGGGCGGCAAGCGCCCGCGCGTCACCCTCAGCCCCACCATCGTGACGCGCCTTTCCGACGGCCAGCCCGCCGCGGCTCTTTCCACGCCCGGCGGCGATAATCAGGATCAGGCATTGACGCAAATCCTGCTGGCCGCCCTCGACTTCAACATGAACGCGCAGAACGCTATTGAAGCGCCGCGATTTCAGACCCGCCACCTGGTTTCGAGCTTCGACAATCACGCCTGGAATATCGGCGATCTGATGCTGGACGAGCGCATTCCTAACGCGGTTGCGGCCGAGCTTGCCGCGCGCGGCCATCACGTCAACTACATGTCGCGCTACTCCAACGGCGCCGCGCCGGTGCTGATCAAGTTTCTGATGGGCGGGACAATCGAGGCGGGCGCGGATCCGTTCTATAACCGCTCGGCGCACGCCTACTAGCGGCCGTGGTAGAGCGGAGTTTCTACATTTCGTGCAGTTGGGTTGGGCAAGACGGTGACACAGGCTTTAGCCTGTGAAACGGGGACTTTATTCCCCCTAAGGGCGGCGCCAGCGTGAAAGCCGTGCGGACAGTTGCCGTCTTGCTGTTGTCGGGCTTTGTGTTGCACGCCGGGCCTTGTTCCCCTTCGGCGAGCGAACCGCGCAACGATTTCCAGTTCTTCGCGGGATACTCGCCCGCGACTTCGACGTTGATCGGCACGGCAACCGATCGCCGCCTCGTGGTCGCCGGCTTCAGTTACAGCTACGCCTGCTGGATCTGGAAATCGGTCACACTCAGCTACACGGTCGCTGCACTGCCGGCGGCGATCATGCTGGAACCTTCCGAGACGCTTTATAACTTCGTCCCACCGTACGTCCGCTCCAGCCCGGCTCACGCCGTGTACGGATTTGCGGTTGCGCCTCTCGGGTTCACGCTGGAGATCGCGCCGGCACGCCGGATTCATCCCTTTGCAGAAACCATTGAAGGGATCATCGCCTCCACCGAACCGATTCCGGAGAATCTTCCTAACGCGACCGGCCTGAATTTCCTCTTCGATCTGGGCGGCGGCGTGCGCTGGAGGGTCGCTCCGCGCCAGGCGATCAGCATCGGTTATCGTTTTCTCCACATCTCGAACGCGGCAACCACCAGCTTCAATCCCGGCGTCGATAATAATGTGATCTACCTGGGATATTCATTTCGCCGTTGAAGGGAAACCGCGCCGCCCGCCGCTGCTCTGGAGTTTGTACATTTCGTGCAGTTGGGTTGGGCAAGATGGGTCTGACTGCGTTCCCGCTCTTCCGATCTTTCCCCGGCATGAAGTATAACCTGCCGCTGCGCGCCCCATACCTCTGGGACAACTTTTGACTTCCTCTGGCCCCCTACGTCGTGTTCGCGCTCGGGACAATGTCACTATAACTGGCTCCATCTCCGGTGTTCGTCTCGGCGAGTTACATCTTTTAGATGGCTCTGCAAGGTCATCGTTTCGGCGATCCTCGCGTGAAAGCGATTCGGACGACGGTCACCTTGCCGGATTATCAGTTATAGCGCAGAGCCTCAAAACACGAGCTTCACCTGCACCCACATGCTGCGGGTAGTGCTTTCGGTGAAATCGCGGTTGAGAAATTGGCCCGGCGGGGTGCTTAGAACGTTGTCAGGCGGCACGTTGACGTATTGCGGATGATTGAAAGTGTTCAGCGCTTCCCAGCGAAGTTCCAACCGGCGAGTCTCCCCGAACGGAATCGCCTTGGTCAGGTTCAGATCGAAGTTATTCGTGCCGCCGGTTCGAAGAGTGTTGCGGCCGACCGTAGACGCATTGGGAAGGCCGGTCCCCTCCACCCAATGCACGCTGCTGGGGCTCACGCAGGAACCGGTGTCGGGATTCTGATACCCGGTCGAGCAACCCGTGAAAATGATCGCGCGCGTGTTCAACGGCGCGTTGGGATTGCCGATATCGGGCCTATCCTCTGAGTTCCCGTCGTTGTTGCGGTCGTAGCCGTTAGCCATCGAAAAGGGAGTGCCGGATTGAAAAGTTGTGATGCCTGCGAACTGCCATCCCGCGAGAGCATATCTTGACCAGCCCGACCTCGGCCCCGGAACCGCCCACAAATAAGCGATCGTGAGCCGCTGCGGGCGGTCGAAGTCGCTCAAGCCACGATCGATCTTCATTCCCCCGAACATTACGGGGACAGAAGTCAGGTTACCGCCGGAGGGATCCTGAACGTTGACATTTCCAACGCCATCACTGGTGCTGTCGATCATCTTGGACCATGTGTACCCGGCGGAGAACTGGAATCCGTGCGCGAAGCGGCGATTCAGTTGCGCTTGCAATGCATGATAAGAAGAGTTCCCCTGGCTGGTTTTGGCGACCACTATTCCGTAGTTGGGATACAGACGCGTGTCCGTTAGCAAACGCGGATTCCAGTCGGCACGCGTGGTCAATTCGTGGCTTTCCGAACCAACATACGAAACATCCAGAAGCGTGCTGCCGCTTAGCTGCCGCTGAAAGCCGAACGACCAACGCTCCGTATACGGGTTGCGCAAGTTCCCATCGAGCGGGTTTTGAGTATCCGTCAAGCTGGGAGCGTTCGCGGTTTGCGGAAGTTGCTCGTAGAAATAGGGCAACCCGCGCCCGGTATTCAGCGCAGGGATCGTGTCGGTGACGGCATTAGGAGTGGATGTCGCCGGTCCTAGTGAAATCAACTGCGTCGGGAGGTTGTCATAGCTTATTTGGAATCCCCCGCGCCAAACCGTTTTGCCGTCTCCGAACAGCCGCCTCAGCCAGCCTGAGCCGGTATGCGGCGACCACGCCAAACCAAAAGCTGGACCGAAATTGTCGTTGTCGTTATGGACATCGTGACGGACCAGGAACTGGCTCGGGTCGAATCCGGAGAAGGCCGGATATTGTAGCGTGTTGGCATACTGCCCGAAGTTGTCGTAGCGCAATCCCATCGTCAACGCGAGCGTGGGCGTGACCTTCCAATTGTCCTGAAAGAAGTAAGCCTGATGCAGTTGGTCCGGGTGAAATACAGGAGCGCCGAAAATGCGGCTGGTGCTGCCAGAAGGACCACTGTAGTCGTCCAGGAAATTGGCGAAAGCGGAGTAGCCTAAGGAGCTGGAGTCGGTGAACGTGAGGGTTCCCAGATCGTTTGCCGCCCTTTGCTGCGTAATCCATTGCTGAAGGAACTCCAAGCCGTAGCGCAGAGCGTGGCGGCCGATCAGCTTCGTCTGAGTCTCCTGAAACAGAAAGTCATTGCCGTAGTGGAACTGGCTGTTTTCCGAAGGTAGGCCCGGGGCGGAAACGTTCTTAATGGTGATATCCGGCAACGTTGTCGCCGCGGGAACCGATCCCGGCCACAGCGTATTTAGGTTCACGTCCGGCCGCGCATAGGAGAAACGAAACTCATTGGTGTAGCTGGGGCTGAACGTGTAGCTATCGGCAAACAAAAAATTGTGGTGGCTGAACGCATCTTCCTGAACAAATCCTGGGAATGAGACGTCCGTTGGCAGAATGATTCTGGAATCGTAGGTGTAGCGCCAGGATAAGCGGTGTCTTTCAGATTGGTTGTGATCGATTCGAACCAACCACTGAGGGCCGTCGTTGGTCGAGGGGAGCGAGTAGGGAGCGGTGGCGAATTGCACCACTCCGCGACTGATGCCCGTTAAAGGATCGATGCCCAGCAGCACGGTGAAAGGCGAGCCTGTGCCGCGGATACTGCCCAAAAGGCCCAAATACAAATTCAACCTTGGATTGTCGGGAAACATCGCTTCGAGCTGGTTGACCGCGTCGGCCGTCGGGACCTGCACAGGGTAATTGCCGGTGGAATGAGTATTGTTTTGCTCAAATCCGGCGAAAAAGAAGGTCTTGTTCTTTCGAATCGGCCCGCCGGCCGTAAACCCGAAAATATTGTTGCTAAAAACAGATTGGGGAATGTTGGTCAGCTTGTCGTAGCTCGAAACCGAGTCAAATCGCTGCGACTGGTAGCGCCACAGCAGCGTTCCATGCAGGCTATTGGTCCCAGACTTGGTCACGACGTTGAACACGCCGCCGCCCGCCCGGCCGAACTCGACGCCGAAGTCGCCAGTTTGGACGGAAACTTCTTCCACGGCGTCGGCGATGGTAAAGACCTGCTCCTCACCGCTTAAGAAGATCTCGTTGTTGTCGGTCCCGTCTAATAAGTAGTTGTTCCCGCGTGGCCGCTGGCCGTTGATGGAAAAGCCTCCTCCATTTGCGCTGGCAGCAGCGCCGGCGGCGCCGCCGTTTGTATAGCCTCCGCCCCAAATCGTGCCTCCGGAAGCTTCGGTAGCGCCGGGCAAAGTCCGCGCGAGTGAGAGCGGGTTTAGGGAAATCAGCGGTAAATCGCGAACCTCGCGTGGTTGAAAATTTCCGCCGCGCAGAGGGCTGTCCTTGGTCAGGAGTTCGCTCGATTCGCCGTTCACTTCCACGCGGCTCCCTGTTGAGCCAACTTCCAGGACGGGGTCGATGGTGGTAACCCGGTTCGCCTCAACGCCGATTCGCGTGGCCTGATAGGTCTTAAAGCCCGGGTGTTCGATGCTGAGATTGTAGACGCCCAAATCAACGGCATCGAACCGATACACCCCGGCTTCGTTGCTCTGTGTGCTGAAGTGTACTCCGGTCTCCACGCCGGTTAGAGTCGCGCGTGCCCCGGCGACTACCGCGCCGGAGGGGTCCAGGACCGTGCCGGTGACGGTTCCGCGGCTAGTCTGGGCGTGCGTCGTCGCAGCAACTACCAACGCCGCCGCGATCAACCGCCCCTTCATGCGCTCTGAGAGTTCCCGACACCGCACTGCTCGCACGTGAGCGCGCGTCTCTCAGTTTTAGCACAAAGGAGCTTACTTTGAAAACTGGCTCTCCGGCTATTGCGATGGGCGCAGCGCGCGGACTACGCTGTTAAATACATCGGTCACGTAAACTGTCCCCGAGCCATCGACCGCGATTCCCGCCGTAGCCGTGGAAAAAGACGCTCCGGTGGCAGGACCGCCGTCGCCCGAATATCCCGCCACGCCGTTGCCTGCAATCGTGGTAATGATTCCATTCGGCGCGATCTTGCGTACATAGCCCGAGCCGAACGGATATCCAGAGAGAGAACCACCGGAGATGTAGAGATTGCCGGCTGGGTCCAAGGCCACGGCGAAGGGCCCTTGCAACGTGGCGCTTGTGGCGGGTCCGCCGTCCCCGGAGGTTCCAGAGTTTCCATTTCCAGCGACGGTCGATACTGTCCCGTCCGGCGCAAGCTTACGAATGGTGTTCGAAGTGGCGATAAATACGTTACCCGCGGCATCGACCGCCAGGCCCGTGGGATCGCCCACGTCCGTTGAACCCTTCTGATAGTAGTCGCTCCCGGCGACGGTGCTAATAATTCCCCCCGGGGAAACCTTCCGGATCAGAAAGAAGCCCGAATCCGCGATGTACAGATTTCCGCTTGCATCCACTGCGACGCCAAGCGGCCAAGCCAGGGCGGCGGCAGTTGCCGGTCCTCCATCGCCCAGCGGGGGAACAGCGTCTCCACGCCCGGCCACGGTACTGATTGTTCCGTCGGTGGAGACCTTGCGGATGCGGTTGTCGAGCCAGTCCGCGATATACAGGTTGCCCGACGCATCGAAGGCTAAGCCCGCCGGGGCTTTCAGTTGCGCTGCGGTTGCCGGGCCGCCATCGCCGGAATAACCGGAAACGCCAGTGCCGGCAAAGGTCGTGATTGTTCCATCCGGAGCAACCTTCCGCACTCGGCTATTACTGCTATCCGAGACATACAAATTGCCCGAGTTGTCGGCGATTACGCCCAGCGGGTAGTAGATGCCGGCGTCGATAGCCTTGCCGCCATCACCCCAATAGTTCCCCGGAGCGCCGTCGCCCACGACACTAGCGATATCTCCCTGTGGAGAGATGCGGGCGATGCGGGAATGCCCTGTGTCAGCCACGTATACGTTTCCCGCGCCATCGACCGCCACGTCTGCCGGGCAAGCGAACGGGCCAGAACTTGAGTAATCCTGCGGGCATGCGTTTTGATAACCAAGCGTGTTCCCGGCCACAACTGAGAACACTCCGCCCGCGGAAATTTTCCAGATCTGGTCGCCTATCGCATCGGCGACGTACACGTTGCCGGCAGAGTCGATGGTCATTCCTTCAGGGCCCGACAGACCCGGAGGTCCCGCCGTAAGAACCATGGTGCCTCCACCGGCAGGCATCTCCACGATGCGGCCGGTATAGACGGTTTCGCCGCAGCAGCAGTCTTCATCGACGGTAGTGTAATCGGCAATGTACACATCGCCTGAAGAATCCACCGCAAGACCTTCCGGCCGGTTCAGACCCGTAGCAAAAGTAGTGATGACGCCGCCCGCGGAAACCTTCCGAACGACTTGGTTCGAGGTATCGGCGATGTAGAGATTGCCGGTTGCATCCAGGGCCACCGCCGTGGGCCAATTAAGCTGCGCGCCCGTGGCAGGGCCGCCATCGCCGGAATAACCTGCCGTGCTCCCCGCAACGGTGCTAATGATTCCCGCCGGAGTGACTTTGCGAATCCGGTGATTGGCGTCATCGGCGATAAAAAGGTTGCCGGAGCTGTCGAACGCCAGGCCTGCCGGCCACGCCAGTTGAGCGCTGAGGGCCGGCCCTCCGTCGCCCGAGAGACCGTATGCCCCGGTTCCGGCGAACCGCGTCAGGATTCCGTTTGCGTCCACCCTCATCACCGAGTTCCCCGCGCTGAAGTAAAGATCGCCGTCGGCGCCCCACGCGACTCCGCCCGAAATTGGAAGGCGCACACTCAACGCCGGGATCCCAGTTGGAAGCGCTCCACCGCCCGCGATTGTCGAGATCGTGTACTGCTGGGCCGCGAGCGTAGAAGCGCATAAAATCACGCCGGAAACGGCCACTATGTTTTTTTTCAATAAGAAGCTCACATTCACCCCCGTGGTTTATTTGCCTGAAGTGCTTGTCAATCATACAAGTCGGCCTCCCGCAGCGGTAGAGGCCTTGATTTCGAGCAGTCAGCGACAAGGGACGCTATTACTGAATGGCGATAGTCACCATCTGCTCGACACTCGAGTTAGGGTCGAGTCCGAAATAAACCGGCACTGCATCGCCCGTGGGAACATCCATAGGCAACTGCGCGTTGATCTGCACCAGACCCGGTACGGACCCCGAGACGCCGCCGTAATACAACACTTCAGCCGGAAAATAGGGCGCATCGCAGCTTCCGTCCGAGACCAATGAGATATAGGTCGATGATTTGAAGACAGGCGGATTGCTTCCGTTGATCTGGTCATCCGCGCCAGGAGGGTCGGGCAGCCCGGCGCCGGTGGCATAAATGGCGACAATGGAACCCCGCGCCGCGGGGTTAAACGCCGAGTTGATGCTTCCGTCCTGATTGAGGACGGCCGCTTGACCCGTGCCGCCGGCGCCGTAGCTGAAGATTCCGGGACGCGAGTCGAACACCGGCACGGTGATGGCGCTCGATTGCACTCCGTTGTACTCCACTTGAACGTCCACGGAGGACTTACCTGCGACATCATACGGAACGATCGCACTGCTCTGTTGGGCCGAGACGTATATCAGGGGTGCTGCTTCTCCGTTGAACAAAATTTGCGTGCTGGCCATGTTCGTTGGTATCTGGCCGCCGGCCGTCGGCTGCAATGAGGTGATTTCGGATGGTCCTATCGATGAACCAAAGATCGTAATGATTTCTCCGGGCGCCACCCCGCCGCCGAGGTAGTTGGCGGAGTTGAGCACGCACTCATTCAAAATCCGAGGGTTCGAATCGGTAGTCGGTGCGGACGATTCTTCGAGCCTGGTCACGTATGTGGCGGCGCTTGAGCCGGTAAACCCGCTGACATCTACCTCGGCGGCTCCTATGGAAATCTGCGCCTGGCGTTCCGGTCCTGCCGTCCCGAATTCGCGGGTCCAGAGTGGGTTGCCCCCCGAATCGAACCTCATTACGAAGATGTCGCCTTGGCCCGCGTAGCACTGGCCGGGTAGAGCGTCGTTCACCACACCGGACAGATAAAAACCAGTTGAGTCCGCAGCAATGGAGGGCGAACAACAGGAGGAAACGTACTCACGCGTCCACGTTTCAGATCCGGTCAAGTCGAGAAGACGCACCGAGATATTGGGACCTAAAAAGGCCACGTATGCGCCCTGCCCATTCGGCGCGATGCCCGTAATGATATCTGAACGGTCCAGTTGAGCAGTCCACAGGTCGTTCCCGGAAGAATCAAATTTCCGGACAATGTTATAGGTGGCCTGAGACGTTTGCCCGGGGAAATAGACACCAGTGGAGTCCGCTGCAGCCAACCCAATCAGATCGACGAGCGTTGCGTCCGTGAACTGGCGCGTCCAGATCTCATTTCCACTTGCGTCGGATTTGCGAATGAAGAAATTCGACGGCGTCGAAGTCGATACAACACCCAAGACATAAACTCCATCCGGAGCGACCGCGACGGAGCGGACATAGTCGCCGTCCGATGTGCCAAATTCAATGGTCCAGAGTGTCTTTCCGTTCAAGTCGTATTTGACAGCGAAAGCGTCATAGGATCCCGCATTGGTCTGCCCGGGCAGAGCTCCATTAACTTGCCCCGCCAGGTACACGCCCTCGCTGGCGACGGCCATGCTTGTGACCATGCCCTGCAACGAGCCGAAGCTGAACGACACGTTCCAGAGTTCCTTTCCGCTGGAATCGAATCTGTGCAGGGAGTTGTCGGGCAAGTTGAAAAGAAATAGCCCTCCCGAGCCGTCCGGCGTGTACATCTGAGACAATGCGACGTACGGCAGCGGAGATCCAATGCTCAAGTTAAACGGCACGCTGTATTGGCCGAGAATATTCTGCCCTTGCAATGCGTCTGCGAGAACAAGAACGCCGAGGGTGATGTATTGGATGAATGTCATAGTGTGCTCTCCGAATCAATTTCCCGATACTGCGATCCATAGATCTATTGGATCGTGATGTTCACGGCCGGCCCCGTGATCCACGCGGCGCTCACTTGGACGCTAGCCACACCTTTTGCTGCATCCGCCGGAACTTGAAAATTGACTTGATAACCATCCACGGCCCCGGGATAGCCGACCGCGGCAAGGACCTCGGCAGCCTCGCCGTTAACCGTCACGGTGACTGGTGAATTCACATTGGCCAGGGGGCTCGATGGAAAGGGAAGCCCCAGGCCCACCTCCGGGACGGTAGGGCCGAGCCCTGTCGCAAACAGAGACAAAATCTCGCCGGCCGCTGCTGGTTTCGAGGAGCTCACGAGTGTGAAATCACTGGAATGAGCGATGGCTGGTCCGGTAGGTGTCTGGATGATTTGGGGTTGTTCCATCGGAATCAAGTAAAGGTTGAGGGAATACGATGCGCCGCCATTAATACGCCGGTTGGCGGGATCCTCAGCCATTGAGGCCGCACGGGAGGACGCGCCCGTTCCGGTTACCAGCCCGCGCGCGCCAAGAAATGCGCCAGTCCCGCCCACAATCGTCCAATTCGCGTGTTCAGTAGCCGGGGCTCCCGGCGGAGCGGGTCCACCGCTGAATCCCAGACACATGACTGATCCAATCGGTGTGCCGTCAGGCTGCAGAATTTCGAAGACATGCTGCCTGAGAGCCGTCCGCGTTACGTCGGCAATGGCCTCGGAGTTCGCGGCCCCTGTTGGAGTAGGGCTGAGAGCCACCGCGTTTGATCTACCGACGTATGTTCCCTTGGCCGGCTGACCGTTGACAGCCACTACGTCGGCTATGATCGTTGCGGGGTAGAAGTTCTTTGGGGGATTTGACGGCGTGATGTTGGCTTTGGTCGCGAATTGAGACACATCGACATCTTCCTGGTACTCAACGGCGTTCTGAAGGTCGACTTGCAGAGTTGTCTGGGACAGTGACTGGGCTGGCGCGATCCTACCAAGGCCAGCGATGAACAGCGCCAGCATTCCGATACCTTTCATTTTTCGAATCATTCTTCCTCCTTATTGCTAGGTATCCATTTACGCATAATTATTGCTGCCTCTCGTCCTACTCGTTGGAGAGCGGAACGAACGCGTGAGCCATGACGTAGTCGGCCACGGCGGTTCCAAGGGCCGTTCCGTCAACGCAAGCGGTTCGGAAGTGGATCCCTCCGAACACGCGCGCGTTCATCACCTCTTCCAATGCGGCTGTGAAGCTGTGGAATTCGCGAACGACGCCGGGCATTGCTTGGGAGGTCACACCAAAATTAACCTCCTCGCCGAAGGTGTTCGACAATATGCGCCCGGCTGCGCCGCTCACGCAGGAGTGCGCGGACGGGTACTCCGGAAAAGG
>DATDGT010000144.1:0-13365 GCA_036521975.1 Bryobacteraceae bacterium | reverse complement strand
TTTCATAAGGTTGAGTCTCCTGAAGTTGAATTGGTTCTTGGATCGAACCCAATTCAACCTATCAGGGACTCAGCCTCTCGCCGGCCACGCAGCCGCTGCGCCGGCCAGCAAGTTAACCCCCTAATTTGGACAGCAGTGATCAGAGCGTTGGCGACTTCACAACCGCGATCTGCGCCAACACGTCGTCGCTTTGCTGGGAGTCACCGCGGGCCTTCCCGCAAGCGACGGCCGCTGAACCTTCAGAAAACCTGTTTCTTCTTTTAAGATTCCAATTAACCCGGACGATTAGTACTAGTGGTTATCCGAGGCATATCACCCGTAGGGATGTGACTCTGATGGCGGTAGCCTGTCCGACACATGTCTCCCACAAATCCTTGGTACGCGCTACAAGTGCGCCCGCGCTTTGAGAAACAAGTAGCGCAATCTATTGGCGCCAAGGGTATAAAGACTCTACTGCCGATGTATTTGGCGCGGCGGCGTTGTCGGATCGCACCAAGGAGCTGGAACTTCCCCTGTTCGATGGATGCGTTTTTTGTCAAATCGACCCGGATGCCCGGTTGCCGGTTCTGATTACACCTGGGGCACCGGTGCGGTCATGGATGCGCGATTCATTCGATCGCAGTCTGCGGGCGTAACCTATCCTCCAATTTCTCGCATAAGGTTGAAGAGTCTATAGCGATGGTAAAACGCAGGGGCAGGATGGTCAGTTTCCGGCTTTCCGAGGAGGAGTACGTAAACTTGCGGAGCCTATGCGAAACCGGGGGCGCCCGCAGCGTCTCCGACCTGGCTCGAGACGCCGTGAACCGATTGATCCAACCGGATGCGCATGTTGAGGTGGCGGCGGCGCTACGCGTATTGGAGGGTCGGGTAGACACGCTGGATTTGAAGGTCGAACGTCTGACTACGGCCAGCGAGCAGGACACATCCCTGACGGCGAGGCAAAGCCCGGAGAAATAAAGCAATGAGAAGATCTAATTCCCGCTTGGCGGCTTTTCTGTTTTTGACGGGAATGTTTGCGCTGGCGGGCGCGATTGCGCGCGGCCAGGCATCTTCGACGGCGTCCGGATTGACGCCGTCCGCGGCCGATTTTCGGGTAGGCCCGGACGACGTGATTGAAATCCACGTGGTGGATGACGAAGAGATCTCTGAGAAGCCGATTCGCATCGGAGTGGATGGCTATATCAACCTGCCCACCGTGGGACGGCTGAAGGCGGCCGGCCGGACCGTGGAAGAACTGCAAAGCGACATAGCGGAAAAAGTGAGGCGCCTGATCCGAAATCCGGATGTCACGGTAAGCGTTGTCGAGATGCACAGCCAGCCGGTGACGGTAGTCGGAGCCGTCAAGAATCCCGGCGTGATCCAATTGAACGGCCGCAAGACGCTGGTGGAGGTGATATCGCTGGCCGGAGGTCCCAGAGACGATGCCGGGTACACTGCCAGGATTACACGGCAAAAGGAATTTGGGCCGTTGCCCCTTCCCAACGCCAGTACGGATGAGACGGGCCAGTACAGCGTCGCGGAAGTGAATCTGCAGAGCATCATGGATGCGCGCGATCCGGCAGGTAATATCCGGATCCTGTCGAACGATGTGATCAGCGTTCCGAAGGCGGATCTGGTCTATGTGATCGGCGATGTATTGAAGGCGGGAAGCATCGTCCTCGGGGAGCAGAAGACGGTGACGGTGCTGCAAGCCATCTCGATCGTGTCGGGATTGGGCAGGACGGCAAAGGCGACCGAGGCGAGGATCCTTCGGGTGACTCCCGGTTCCAACACCAGAACGGAAATCGCGGTCAATTTGAAGGCCATGCTGGCTCTAAAAACCAATGACATTCCCATGCAGGCCGACGACATACTGTACGTACCCACCAGCCTGCGAAAGGACCTCGGCCTCAAGACGCTCGAGGCGCTGGCGGGAGCGGGCGCGACAGGCGTGCTCTACAGGCTTCCGTGATGGACAATCCAAGCCGGAAACAGTTGCCGGCTGGGGACGGCCCCGGCGCGCCCGTTCGCCAAGCCGAAGTAATTTACCGCGACGCGGCGCCGCTTACGCAAGCGGACGACATGGGGTCCGCAAGCGGTCTGGCGGAGTATTGGCGGGTGGTTGTGCGGCATCGAGGAACGGTGCTGCTGCTGTTCATCCTGGGCGCCATGGCGGGCTTCCTGTACACCCTGCCACAAACGCCGATTTACCGGGCGCACGCCACCATCGAGGTGCAGGGACTGAACGAAAACTTCCTAGATATGAAGAACTTCAGTCCCAACGCGACCGTGTCCACGGATCCGACGGCGGATATTCTGACTCAGGTGAAACTCCTCGAAAGCCAATCCTTGCTGGAACGGACAATCGCCAAACTCACCGCGGACCCGCCGGCCAACGCATTAGACGCTTATTTCACCGGCCGCTTAGCGGCCTGGAAAGCGGCGCTTCGCATGAGACCCTCCGAGCGTTTGACATGGAGCGCAGCAGTGCAAGCGGCCGCCCGCAGTTTGACCGTCAGGGCGTCCGGCACTACCCGGATCATTGACGTAGCGGCCGAATCTCCCAGTCCCAACGTAGCCTCCAGCCTTGCGAATGCATTGGTCAACGAATTCATCGAGCAGGACCTGGAGGGGCGTCTGACAACTTCGGAGCGAACCAGCCAGTGGCTCACGCAGCAATTGGATGATTTGAAGATCAAACTGGAAAAGTCCGAGGATGGGCTCCAAGAGTACGCTTCAGCCGCCGGTCTTCAAATGACGACCAGCACCACCAAAGACGGGGCCACCGAGAACGCAGCCGACCAGAAGCTCAAGCAGTTGCAGACAGAGATGCTGAGCGCGCAGGCGGCGCGGGTCACGGCCCAGTCGAGATACGAACTGATTTCGTCGGCGCCGATTGACTCGCTTCCTCAAGTAGTCGACGACGTCGGCTTGCGGGAATACCAGACCAGGCAGTCCGATCTGCGGCGCCAGTTGGCGGAGCTAAGCGTCTCCCTGACGCCTGAAAACTCCAAAGTACAGAAGGTCCAGGAGCAGATCAATGAAGTGCAAAACGCGCTCAGCAAGGAGCGGACGAATATCGTAGGCAGGATCAAGAACGACTACGAAGCGGCGGACCGGCGGGAACGGCTGATTACTGACGAGTACGGCGCTCAACTGAAACTGGTCAACGATCAAGCGGGCAAGACGATCCATTACGATATTTTGAAGCGCGAGGCGGACACCAATCGCCAGATTTACGAGGCCATGCTTCAGAGGGTCAAGGAGGCTGGAATTGCTTCGGCGCTGCGCGCGAGCAACTATCGCGTGGTGGATCCGGCCGAAGCGCCACGGAGCCCCTATAAACCAAATCTCACCCAGAGCGCGACCTTGGGATCTCTCGGCGGATTCGTCGTCGGGATCTTGTTTGTGCTGGTGAGGGAGCGAGCCGATCGGAGCTTGCAGCAACCGGGAGATGCGCCGCGGTATCTGAGTATTCCCGAACTGGGCATCATTCCATCGGATCGGTTGAGGAGCGCGGTGCGTCTCTATGGGGCTCGCTCGCCGGCGAAGACCATCGCTTCCAGCAATGGCTCTCTGGCCGACGTAGCGCTTGCGACGCACAAGCGGAAGCCATCCATATTAGCCGAATCGTTCCACGACACGCTGACGTCGATTCTGTTCTCGGGCCAAAACGGCAATCGGCCTCAGGTGATCGCGCTATGCAGCGCCGGCCCCGGGGAGGGGAAGACCACGGTGGCGAGCAATCTGGCGGCTGCGCTGGCCGACATCAACCTAAAGGTTTTAGTAATCGACGCCGACATACGGAGGCCCAGACTGCACCAGATATTCGGGGTTTCTAACGACGAAGGATTAAGTACGCTTCTCAAAGATGGTGCTCCCATAGTGGGCCCGCTGACAGCGCCCTTGGTGGTGGAGACGGAGGTGCGAGGCCTGCGCTTTATGCCGAGCGGCCCCGCGAAATCCAATCCCGCGAATCTTTTCTATTCGCCGCGGCTGGAGGAGTTGATCCGCGTCGTTCGAGGCGAGTTTGACTACATCCTGTTCGACACGCCGCCCATGTTGCAACTTGCCGACGCTCGCATTCTGAGCCAGCACTGCGATACCGCGATTCTGGTCTTTCGGGCGGGCAAGACCACGCGGGATGCCGCGCGCGCGGCGCTCCTCCGGTTTAAGCAGGATGGCACGCCGGTGCTCGGGACGATCCTCAACGACTGGCAACCGGGGCTGAATGGTTACGGCTTCGACGCCAAGTATTACGACCGGTACGCCAAATACTACAACGTGAAAAAAAATTGATCGTGAAGGACTCGAAATTTGCGAGTCGTCGATCCAGCAGCGGCGGGGAAAGGATGCCGCTGCATCCGGCATTGGTGATTCTGCCGCCGGCGGCCGTAACGGCTGCGATGTGGGCCACCAGCGCGAATGCCGTTAGTCCAACCTCGCTCGTCTGCGCGCATGTAATTCTCCAGGCGGCATGGGGGTCGTACCTGCTTTGGAAAGAGCGGATCAGGGGCGGCCTTCCAATGTTTGCGATGATCGCCTCCATTTACTGGATCTTCTTCGCCGTGTCGCTGTTTTGGGGCGGGCGAACTCTTGTAGCTTTTGCGGGCCGCCTGATTGAAATCGGCGATGACTACGTGACCCAAACGATGATCATGGCCCTCATCGGCGTGATATGCCTCTGGGCTGGAATGAGACTTCCGTTGGGAACACCCTCGGTGCGAGATTTGCCGGATGTCGACGAGCGCGCAAGCAGCAGCTTGGCTTATTTGCGCATCGTTTTGGTTGCCACAACCTCGATCGGCTTGTATGCCCCGGCGATTTATTTGCTCGGAGCGGAAGGCCGCCAGGTGATGATCGTATTATCGACAAGCGTTCCGGCTGCGGCGTTTCTTCTGCTGCTTAGAAGATGCTGGATGGGGACCGCGTCACCGGTGGATAAACCGTTACTCCTTACGAACGCCGCGATTCGAATTGCCGGCAGTCTCGCCTCTGGCTGGCTGGGGCCTGTAATAAGCCTGGGATTGACCGTGGTGGCGCTTTACCTTGTCATCCGCGGCAGAATTCCTTGGACGCCGATCTTGCTCACGGTCGCCGCGATTTTTTTTCTTCAAGTGGGGAAAGAGGAATTTCGCAGCGTCTACTGGGGAGACACAACCGGTGATGATGTGCTCGAACGGGCGCAATTCTGGGTGGGTACGTCGGCATCGAAGTGGGCGGATGCGCTAGGCGGAGGGTCGAACAATACCGGCCAGTTGGCGTCACGAACCATGCAGCGGACGTCGTTGCTCACTCAGGTCGCTCACGTCGTTGAACTGACGCCATCGCAGGTTCCCTTCCAGAATGGCGAGACCTACTCATACTTTGCGGTGACGTTGATTCCCCGCCTGGTGTGGCCCGACAAGCCAAGCGTCAGTGAGGCCAATCGTTTCTATCAACTGGCCTACGGACTTAGCGATTCAAGGACCGTGGAAAGCACATCTATTGCGGTTGGCTCCATGGCGGAAGGATATATCAACTTCGGATGGTTCGGCGTAATCTCGGTCATGTTAGGGCTGGGCGTGGTGCTGCGGGTTTATGAGCGCCTGTGTACCGCGGATCAAACCAACACGCTGGTTCTGGCGATCGGGATCTCGTTGCTTCCCCAGCTCCTCACTATCGAGAGCCAGCTCGGACAGTACCTGGCCGGAATGTTTCAGCAGATTATCCTGACGTTCGCGGTGTTCCTACCGGTCACAAGATGGAAATCGCGGACCGCAGCCCGAGTCGTTGTGCCGGCATTTCGATTTCGCGAACATCCCGCACAGCCGCTGCAATGAAAGTATGGCGTTGTGAAAGTACTGCATGTGATCCCGTCGGTCGGTCCGCTTCGAGGTGGCCCGAGTGCCGCCGTCCGGGCGATCGCGCGCGGACTGGCGGACCAGGGCATCTTTGTGGATGTCGTCACCACAGACGACAATGCCTCGGGCCGGCTGGCAGTCCCCTTCGGGTGCCCGGTAATCGAACATGCGGTGACGTATTGGTTCTTCCGGCGCCAGATCGGCTTCTATACCGTTTCCTGGCCGCTCTCCCGATGGCTCGCGGCTCATGTGGCGGATTATGATCTGGTTCATATTCACGCTCTCTTTTCGTTCCCGGCAACTGCCGGGGCATTCTGGGCGGCACGGCGCGGCGTGCCCTATGTGGTGCGTCCGTTGGGTGTCCTAAATACCTGGGGAATCCGCAACAGGCGCCCGCTTCTGAAACGGATTTCTCTGCGTTTCATCGAGCGGCGAATCCTATTCAATGCGTCGGCGGTGCATTTCACGAGTGAACAAGAGCAAGTTGAAGCGCATCTATCCGCGCCGGGCGTACGCAGCTTTATTGTCCCCAATCCAGTCGAGACTCTTGGGGACCATCGGAAGTCGAAAGCTAAGATATTTTTCGCGAGATACCCGGAGTTGGCTCAACGGCGCGTAATTCTCTTTCTCTCTCGCCTTGATCCTAAGAAGGGTCTGGATTTGCTCCTGGAGGGATTTGCCAAACTTCGAGTCTCGCATCCGGACGCCATCCTGGTTGTAGCGGGGACCGGAGAGGACGGTTTTGTGGCCCGGCTGCGGGAGCGTGCTCAACGGCTCGGCGTGCAGCGAGACGTCGTCTGGGCGGGTTTTCTGGAAGGCGAAGCCAGGCAATCGGCACTCGACGCCGCGGAGGTGTTCGTACTCCCTTCCTATTCCGAGAATTTTGGAATCGCCGTGGTGGAAGCCATGTCGAGCGAATTACCGGTAATCTTGTCCGATCAGGTGGGCATTCATAGCGAGGTCACGCGGGCAAAGGCGGGAATCGTGATCGGTTGCGATGCGGGCGAAATTGCCCGAGCCTTGCTGGCGATGCTGAACGACTCGGAGATGCGGTTTCAGATGGCGCGGAACGCGCGGATGCTGGCGATGAAATTTTCGCCTGAGACGGTTAGCCGGCGGCTGATTGAGGCTTACCGGAATCTGCGCGAAAACACGGCGCCAGCTCGGCGGGTTGCGGTTAGTGTGGTTTGACAACTGAAATGATCGTGGCAGATTCACCTCCGCAGAGTGAGACCGCTCCCCCGCGGATTGCGGACGCTCTTCCGGTTCTGCGCATCGAGCCTTCGCGTGGCTGGGTTGCGCTCCGGGTGAAAGAATTATGGGAATACCGCGAGCTGCTTTATTTTCTGGTATGGCGTGACATCAAGGTCCGGTACAAACAAACGGCGCTCGGAGCCGCGTGGGCGATATTGCAGCCTGTCCTTACGATGCTCGTTTTTACGGTTTTCTTTGGGAGATTGGCAAAAGTCCCTTCCGATGGGATTCCATATCCGGTGTTCGTCTACGCGGCTTTGCTGCCGTGGCAACTATTCGCCTTTGCGCTGACGGAGTCGGCCAATAGCCTGGTGGGCAACCAGAATTTGATCAAGAAAGTTTATTTTCCGCGGCTAGTAGTGCCGCTCGCCTCCGTGCTGGCAGGATTGGTGGATTTCGGGATCGCGTTCCTGGTGTTGCTGGCACTGATGTTGTACTACGGCATCGTTCCGGCGTTTGCCATCGCCGTGCTCCCGTTATTTCTTTTACTCGCCGTGGCGACGGCTTTGTCAGTGGGATTGTGGCTGTCGGCGCTGAATGTGCAGTTTCGTGACGTCCGCTATACCATCCCGTTCCTTACCCAATTCTGGATGTTCGCGACTCCGGTGGCCTATCCGAGTAGTCTGGTGCCGGAGCGTTGGCGGGCTTGGTACGGTCTCAACCCCATGGCTGGAGTAGTGGAGGGATTCCGCTGGGCGCTCCTGGGCAAATCCGGAAGCCCGGGGCCCCTGCTGTGGGTGTCAGGGTTGGTGGTCGTGCTGCTCCTGATTGGTGGGCTGGCCTATTTCCGGCGGATGGAATCGACGTTCGCGGATGTCGCCTGATCGCTGGAGCATGAGCCCACGAACCTCAACTTTAATGCAGAGGTATGGCATGGTGACGGAGTCCGGCCCCGCCGATGATCGACGCGTGACGGTCTCGGTTCCAAAGCCGGGCGCTTATGTCCAGTATGGCTGTGGATTCACAGCTCCCAAGGATTGGATCAACTTTGATGCCTCCCCAACGCTGAGGTGGGAAAAAATTCCAGTGCTCGGCCGATTGTATACCAAGAACGCGCGGAGGTTCCCAGCCAATGTCAGAGTTGGGAACATTGTGAAAGGCTTGCCGGTTCCGGAAAAAAGCTGCCAGGGCGTTTATGCCAGCCACATTCTTGAGCATCTGACCCTGGACGAGTTTCACCAGGCAATCCGCAACACGCGGCGAATCCTCCGGCCTGGCGGCGTGTTCAGGCTTGTGGTGCCGGATTTTGAGGCGGCTGCCGCGGCTTACCTGACGAGGCTCGCCATCGGCGGCCACACGGCCAGTGCAGTCTTTCTCAATGAAACCGGCCTCGGGCAGACCAGCAGGAGGCGCGGTTTAACCGGATGGCTGCACGAATGGCTCAGCACCTCGCGCCATCTTTGGATGTGGGATGAACACTCTCTTAAGCAGGCGCTGCAGGACCATGGTTTCCGCAGTGTGCGCCGTTGCGCTTTTGGCGATTGCGAGGACCCGATGTTCGCTCTGGTGGAAGACGCGAGCCGATTTGAGAATGCCGCGGCAATGGAAGCGAGAACCTAACTGAGGCCAAGAAAGAACGGCCTCGGAATCTCAATGGAATCGCCTGATGAGTGACATAGCGATACGCGTCGAGGGCTTGAGCAAGCAGTTCCGCATCGGGTCGCCTGAACGATACCGCACGTTCCGGGATACTTTAACCGATACCCTGGCCGCGCCTTTCCGCTTCATGCGCAATGGCGCCTCCAATAAAGCCCCGGCGGAAACGATCTGGGCATTGAAAGATGTTTCGTTCGAGGTGAGGCATGGTGAGGTGATCGGCATCATCGGCCGCAATGGCGCTGGCAAAAGCACTCTATTGAAGATCCTCTCCCGCATCACCGAGCCGACCAAGGGACACGCGGAAATCCACGGCCGCGTGGGCTCGCTGCTGGAGGTCGGTACTGGCTTCCATCCGGAGCTGACCGGACGGGAAAATATCTTTCTGAACGGCGCGATTTTGGGGATGAAGCGAGCCGAGATCCTGCGCAAGTTCGACGAGATTGTGGCGTTTGCGGAAATTGAAAAGTTCATCGATACGCCTGTTAAGCATTATTCAAGTGGCATGTATGTGCGACTAGCGTTCGCAGTTGCCGCGCACATGCAATCGGAAATCCTCATCGTAGATGAGGTTCTAGCTGTAGGGGACGCCGAGTTTCAAAAAAAGTGTTTGGGAAGAATGAAGGAGGTAAGCGCAGGCGGCCGTACTGTACTGTTTGTGAGCCATAACCTCGACGTCGTATCAAGACTTTGTGGCCGAGCCGCGTTGTTAGCGGGAGGTCGCCTTGAAGATATCGGTAGCTGTTCTTCTATCCTCTCAGCCTACCAACGCTCCAAGCAGAGCGGCTTTCGCCGATGTTCCTTTAGGATTGGCGAGGCAACTCTAGTGACAAGACTCGCACTACACGAAAATGACGGCTCACAGGCAAGTCGCACCTTCTCGCTCACTCTCGAGTCTGATAAGTCACTCACGATAAGTGAGTTTGCCCTCATCTTTTATACACTGAGCGGCCAAAGAATCGGCCTCATAGACTTTCGCGATTGCCTTGATGACATAATCATCCAAAAAGATGTGGAGAATGCCTTCGCGTTGACGATAAACACTTTCGATTTGGTAAGTGGCGATTATGATCTAAAACTCTGGGTCGAAAGCCCAGGGGGCTCGGCCGACGTTGAGCTGGGTCACGCCACAATCATAAACACCGCGAGCCTGTCATCTTACCTTACACGATATGCGGATTTATTGAATGGCATTACCAAGTTCCGTGGAAGCGTCCGGCATTTGGTTTCAGAATAAATGAAACGATAACAGAGGTCATGATTCATTGTTCGCAATATATGGGCAGACGAACCTAAAAGCCGTGACTCTCATTGGTCCAAATGTGGAACCCGATTAGATGATTCCGCGCCCAACGCTCGCGATGCTGATTCCGGCGTACAATGCCGCTAGGTATCTGCCACGTCTCCTTGACTCTGCGACGCGGCAGACAAAGCGCTTTGACGAGATTTGGGTTTATGACGATTGCTCGACTGATGACACCGGCGCCATCGGCGCGCGTTACGGGGCACGCGTGGTACGCGGTGACGTCAATCGGGGGTGTTGTCACGGCAAGAATCGGTTGGCCTCTGAGACGAGGTGCGAATGGATCCACTTCCACGACGCGGATGACGAACTGATGCCCAATTTCGTTGAGCGCGCGCATGTGTGGGTCTCAGACGGACGCTTTGACGTAGTGTTTCTGGCGTTCGAGGCGCGAGATGATCGCACTGGAGGGTTCATGGGGCGGGCCTGGTTCGACCCATCGGCCGTCAGTACGAATCCTCGGGCCTACCTTATTCGGAATCAGGTCAATAATTTCGGTCTGTACCGCCGAGAGGCATTTCTGGAGGTTGGCGGTTACGACGAAGACCCCCTTGTGCGTTACAACGACGAGATGGCGCTGCACATCCGCTTGGCGTTTAAGGGGCTTTCGTTCGGTGCGGACGATACGGTGGTGGCCATTAATCACCGGCGCAGTGACTCGATGTCGGCAGCGAACCCGCTAAAGTGCGCTCAGGCCCAGTACCAGGTGCTTCGCAAAACGGCCGCGTTCCGGGGAGCGGAACAGTACGCCGATGACATCGCCCGCAAGCTGTGGTTTGTGGTCGGGGGTCTCAGCGCGCACCTGGATTGGCGGACGGCGGACGAGGCCGCAAGCCTGGCGATTCGATTGGCCGGTCCGTCTGGCGTACCGACGAGCTGTGTGTTTAGAACGCTGTGCTATGCGTCGCCGTACCTGGCAATCCGCATACGTGAATGGTTGATTCGCGGGCTTAACCCAGCGCTCCGGGAGGGCTGCCCCGGATGGAGGGCGGGTCTTCGGTAATTCTCATGAGCTGGCCCAAGGTTTCTGTTCTGATCCCGTGCTACAACGCCGAAAAATACGTTGGTGAGACCCTTGAGTCGGTTTTCCGGCAAACATGGCCGGAAATCGAGGTGATTGTGGTCGATGACGGGTCAACCGATGGAAGTGTCGCGGCTATTCGCGACCTTTCTAGGCCCAACCTTCGGTTGATCCAACAGGCCAACCGTGGTGCGGCTGCGGCCCGGAACGCCGCCTGCTCTCATGCTTCAGGCGATTTTGTACAGTATCTCGACGCGGATGATCTGATCGAGCCAGAAAAGATCGCGCGCCAGGTGGAACGGCTTCAGGATGCCCCGCGATGTATCGCTTCCGCTGAATGGGGTAGATTCCACAGATCTCCGCAAGAGACACAGTTCCAGGAAGAGCCAGTCTGGCGCGACCTCAGCCCGATTGACTGGCTTGCCGTAGCAGGTACGGTATTTCCAGCGCTGTGGTTGGTACCGATGTCTATTGTGCGCGCGATCGGACCCTGGCGCGAGGACCTCATACTCAACCCGAATGATGACGGCGAATACTTTACGCGCGCGTTGCAGGCCTCAGATCGCATCCTCTTCTGCGCCGGAGCCCGATGTCATTACCGTTCCGGCGTTCCGGGTAGCCTCTCTGCAAATAGGTCGCCGCAAGCTCTAGCTTCACTGTTCACGTCTTTGGACATTTCCGAGAGTCATGTTCGCGGGGTTGAGGATAGTGAACGCGTAAGACGTGAATTTTCCCTTCACTGGCAGCGCTTCGCGCATACCGCGTATCCCTACGATAGACGTCTCGCCATACACGCTCTTGAACGAGCAAGGGCGCTGCATTCGATTCGAATCCGGCCAGGCGGTGGGCTGAGATTTCGAGCGATATCTTGGCTGATAGGTTGGCGTGCCGCGCGCGTTCTGCAGGTGGCTTCGCATCGATCCTAATCTGTTCCCATTGAAATCATTTAGTGAGACACCTCTGAACCCGAAAATGGCCGGATCACTCAAGCGAGCTGTTCGCCGTCTAATCACCCTTTCACAGTTTGCGGGTTTCGACCCGGTCGTTCTGGCCCGTAATCTTTACCGCTTTCCTGGGTTCGTAAAGGATCTTAACCGCTATCAACGATTGACCGGCGACCCGACTTTCGGCGCACACTTGCGTGATATCCTCCCGATTCTTACCGAGGCACGGCAAAGCGCCGGATCAGTTGGCGGAGATTATTTTCACCAAGACCTATGGGCCGCAAGAAAACTTTTCCGAAGAAGGCCCCCTGAGCACATCGATATAGGTTCGCGCATAGACGGATTTGTGGCTCATGTTCTGGTATTCATGCCAGTCCACGTTGTCGATATTCGCCCCCTCAATGGAACTGTCGCCGGGCTGGAGTTCCTAAGGGGGGACGCCACAGAATTGAAGATGTTTGAGGACGGCAGTGTTGCGTCGCTATCAAGTCTGCACGCGGCGGAACACTTCGGTTTGGGACGCTATTCCGATCCTATCGACCCGTCGGCAAGCACCAAGTTCATGATGGCCCTCCAGCGGGTGCTCGCGCCGGGCGGAAGACTCTATTTTTCGGTACCAGTGGGCCGTCAATGCGTGAGGTTTAACGCTCATCGTATCTTCGATGTTCGTACAGTGCTGGAAACCTTCACTGAGTTAGAGCTGCTCTCCTTCTCTTTTGTAGCAAGCGACGGACGACTGCACGAAGACACTGTCGTAGAGCGTGCCATTAGTGCCGATGGCTGCGGGCTGTTCGAGTTTACTAAGTTATAGATACGCTCCATATCTTCTAAGCGGACAGATGCACGGCCGCGTCCGTCCGTGAGTTCATTCCCGAAGACCGTTATGGTGACCCGCGAGTACCATGATCCTTACTCCCGTTAACTGCAGAGCCCAGAGTGCCGACAGTCTTCAATCGAAGATCCGGCTCGACGCGCTCGATGGGTGGCGGTCGATTGCGGTCCTGCTAGTGATTTCCGGGCACCTGATACATTTCTCAGCTATTGGTAACAGAATACCCAACATCATTGTCCCGACCGGTGCATTCGGTGGCCTTGGTGTCAATATCTTCTTTGTGATCAGCGGATATGTAATTGCTTCCGTTCTACGACGGGAATACGAGACCAATGGACGCATCTCACTCACCGCATTCTATGTTAGAAGATGCTTCCGGATTCTGCCACCCTTGTGGTGCTTCTTGTTCGTGATCACTCTATTGAGCCTCTCAGGCGCGATAGAGACGCCGATAACACCTAAATTATGCACGCACTTCGCCGTTTCCATGCCGCACGGCTAAGGCCGATCGCGGCCGCTAGTGCTCAAGTGTTGATCGCCTCCCGCTGACTCCCCTTCTTTGTTTCCCAACTGATTCCGAACAATGGCTCTAT
>DATDGT010000143.1:0-36029 GCA_036521975.1 Bryobacteraceae bacterium | reverse complement strand
TCCGCCGCGCATGAAGTCTTCGCAAGTCGCACCGTCCTCCCCGGAACAGCCTGTTTTGTGGTGAAGACCTTTTAGGTGCTCCTACTGATTCTGAAGTACTTACACCTCGCCAACCCCGCGAACTGCGAAAGAGAGGCTAAGCCGGTGGAAGTCATCCAAGCCGCCTCCGGCAGGAATTGCAGCACGTTGGCGGCCCGCGAAAACTCGCGCCACGCCCGCTTCCATTCGCCTGCGTCCCCCTCCGCCGCGCGATCGTCCATTAATCTCAACCGCGCCGTGAGCCGCGCGTAGCTCCTGCCGGCGACGTCGGCTTCTGGAACGGCTATAAAGCCCGTAATGTATTCGGAGCAGAGCAAGCCACAAAACCAGCCGTCCGCGGCCCCCGATCTAACCTCCTGATCAGACCACTTCACCGGGCCGGCCGCTAACAAAGCACGAGCCAACTCCTCCGGTTGCGCGCCCGCCCCCTGGTTTGCGGCCAACGCGGCCAGCGCGAGATCGCGCGCCAACGCGCACATGCCGCTTTCACGCTTCTTGGTGAGCAACGAGATGAGGAGATCGAAGGAAGACGAAGCGCCCGGACAGCCCCGCCCGTCAGGGCGGCCATCGGCACGGCCGCTTGCGAAAAAATCGCTTTGAGGCTCAGCGGGCTTGCCCAGCCGTTCGTGAACGTCATTCCAGGTCAACGACCAGACGCGATATTTTCCAGAGCACGCGATGGCAAGCCGTTGCGCCGAGTCGCGGCCCGTGCGCAAGTTTCCCCGGAGCGCATCCGCGTGGAACTCGTAGCCGTCGGTAAACATCGCAATCGGCAATTCCCCGGGATACGGCTTCTCCGGATAAAACAGGAAGTCCGCTCGCGAGGAAACTCGAACGTTCTGGTCCGGTCCCAAATCTACCTGAGGCTCCACGAGCCAGTTCCCATGCTTCGGAAAGGTTAGGTAATATCCCTTTTTTCCATTCATGACGCGAGGCTCCAGCCGCCGTTCGGGTTCATCGCCGGGGTTGCGTTGCAGCGCCTCCAGAAATGCGGACTCCAGTTCACTTTCCAGCAGCCGGTTGAGACGAACATCGTCAAGCCGGTCTGTGACTTTTAGCGTGTTCCAGTGCCGGAGGATTTCGCCCAACAGATCGAGCGCGGCGGCCCGCGATGTCTGGCCATGGAAATGCCGGCCGCGGTAGGCCAGCAGGCACGCATAACAACCGTCCTTCTCCTCGTCCCGGCGGCATTCGCAGGAGACCAGCGCGTCGTGCGCTTGGCGGAAGACCTTCTCGAGCTGGCTGGGATGGGTCATCAGCGTCTTGAGATAGCCCGTTCCCCCCGGCACGCCGTCGTACAAAACCAGATATCGCTTGCGGGCGTCCGTGCCCTCGATCGGCTCGTCGTAGACGGTGGTGCGCAAGTGGCCGGGATCTCCCTGGAACTTCTTCTTCAAGCCCAGCTCGAGCGCAGCCACGAAAGACTCCACCTGGCGCTCGACCTGCGCGGTGGACACCGGCAGCAGCATGCGAATTGCCTCCGAACTGAACTCGCGGTACAAATAACACGCGCGAACGGCCTTCTCCTTTTCCGGGTCTTTCTTATACCGGCACCACGGCGTGTGGACGATTTCGCCTCTGCGCCGCACTTTGCCGCAAGCCTGACATAACTCAAAAGATCGTGCCGTCTGCTCGCGTCCCGCCACCATGATGGGCGCCCCCCCAGAACCCCTCTCGCCGAAGTTCGCTTCGCGCAGCGTCACCTTCCTGAAAAACTCAAACCCGAAGGGCAGTTCCTCATGATCGAGGAAGAACGCTTGCGCGATCTCCTCCGATTTCGCCAGCACGAACATATTCCGTTCGTAGAACTTTGGCTCGCGCTGTTCGTGGTCATCCAGCGACCGGCTCTCCTGATCGCTCGTATTGGCGATCACCTGCCGCATGCGCAGCAGGTCTTTCACCTGGCCCGCGTCGGACCAGTCCGCCCCGCATTTCGGGCACGTAATCCGCGGCTCGTGCTCGCCTTCGCGCTCCATCCAGGGGCAGCTCGGACACAATCTCCAACGCTCCAGGTCTTTGTTCGGCTCGAAGATGACGCCGTCGATCTCCACCTTGCGGCCTTCGGCATAGAACCGGTTGGCCGGGGCTAGCTCGGCGATCGCGGCGGCGGCCGGACGCTCGTATTTGTAGGTGTGTGTTTCGAAGCGGCGCTCCGGGTCATCCTCCTTGGTTCGCTTTCGGTAAATGATCGACTGCAGCGTGACGCCTTGCTCGGGAAACGCGTAATTGGGAAGCAATCCCTCGTCGGTCAAGAAGTTCAGGATGGGCAAATCGCGCAGGTCGTTGGTCAACTGTTGCAGCGCCGCTTTTTCCTGACGGAGCTCGTCTTCTTCTTTCTTTCTGTCCTCCTCCCGCATCGGCGCCTCTTGAAGCTCCCGGATGCGCTTGTTCAGAAGCTGAACCCTGCCGCGCCATCGCTTCAATTCCTCGGCGCGGCCGCGCAGGCCGTCTTCCAGCCGCCTGCGCAAGCCCCCTTCTCCACGCGAAAACTCAAGCAGGCGCTCGCGCGTCGAATCCGAGATTTCTTCTCCAAACATCTCGAGAAAACGGTCTTCGAGCGACGTCCGGTGAAGATCGAACCAGCCAAGAAAGTTCCAGGGGAATGCCGCCGCCGGACCGCCCTTTTCCACGTTCTCGAGAACCTGCGCGAGTTTTTGCGGCAGCGCGCCTGGCGGTAGGCCGCCTTCCACCCAGCGATCCAAGGCGAATGCGGTAAACTGCCGCTCGAGCACGGCGGAGGCATCCAAAAAACACCCCGGCGGCTCGACGCGTCCGGCGAGCATCTCGTCGGGGCGAACGAAGAAGAACAGGTCGTGCGGCCGGGCATTGGCGACGGTGGCGATAAAGGCGTTGCCGTGCTCGCGCCCGGCGCGCCCCGCCCGTTGCAAGTAATTGCTCGTTCTTGGCGGCACGGAGCAAAGCGCTATCGACTCCAGTTCGCCGATATCGACGCCCATCTCGAGCGTGGGCGTGCAGGAAAGCAGGTTAGGATCGCCCGGCTTATCGCGCTTTTCAAAGCCCGCCTCAACGGACTCGCGAACCGCGCGCGTCAGCAGGCCTGTATGCTCGGTCGCAAAGATGCGCGCCACTTCGCCCGTGCTGTATAGCCGGCCGTAGTAGTCTTCCCTGCTTGCCGGCTCGCGTAGAGTGCCCCGGCGGCATGTGATCTGGGGACATGGCCCGCCGCACAAAGCGGCGGCGGCATCCGGCCCCATCGACAACATGAAACTGCACCGGTCGCAGCGAAGCTGCCGGACATCCTGATTCACGCGCAGATGGTCCTGCGCAATTCCCCACACCGGAACTCGCCCGGCGCTGCATTCGAACATCAGGCCTCGCGCGATCAGCTCCTTCAGCGCCGCGCGATACGCAGCCTCCGTGAAGCTCCCGATATTCGGATCGAACCGGGCAAACGACCGGCGCAGCCATTCGGTATGCCAGCTAGCCCCGCTGGCGCTGCCCGAGACTAGCACCAGAAACCGGCTCTTTCCGGCGGCCCACGGGATCAGGAACTCCGGCAGCCGCGAGGCATGGCCGTATCGCGGCATATACATTTGCCGCTCTCCTACGCCGGTCAGCACGAAGCAATTTCCGAGATTGGCGATGTACTGTTCCATCTCGTCGTGCCAAACGCCCCCGCGATTCTTCAGATTGATGAGAAATCCCGCAAGAAACGCCCGCACGGCGCCCGGCTCCACGTTGCGCAACCCGCCGATTTCGTTTTCGAGCCGCAACGTCACCGCGTCCGCCGCCGCCTCGAAAATCTCCGGTTCAGGCTCCACGACCGAAGATCCGGTTTTCTCGAGCGTGCGCCCGATGCGCGTGTTATGGGTGTACTCGCTCCAAATTTCCCAGTTCAGACGCTTGCGCACCCATCGCGGCAGCTCGGAATGTTTCGGCAGAGCGCCCGTCCTGCGCAGCGCCTCGTAGTCCTCCAGCCATTCCATATCGGGCGGAAGGAAATTGGCTACGAAATCTTCGCAAGACCGGCTTTCGCCCTGCCAGCGCTCGAAAAAGCGATTCGGCAGCTCGGCGAACGGGACTGGCCCGCCCGCGCTTTGCACTACTTTCTGAATCGCCGCCCGCAAATTGAAGCGGAACGTCCGCGCTTTAAAAAATCCCGCGCGGTGCGAAGCATCCTGCACATTATCGGAAAACGCCAGCAATTTTTTGTCGCCGGGATTGAAGGGCGAGGCGAAGAGCTGCGAAATGAGCACTGCCGTCAGGCTTGCCGCGCGGGAGCCCACGATCGAGAGCAGGTCGTGCGCGCCGCAAGCCGGACAGTTATGATGCCCCTCGAGCCGCGCCGAGCCATCCTTGCGTTCCCGTTTCACAGTGTTAGAGGGAATCCAGACCCGGATCATGTCCGCGGCCGATTTTCCGCACCCGCTGCACTCCGCCGCTATTTCGCCGGTCTGGAAATGCAGGCATTCCGGGCAGAGCCAGTACGGCGGCTCAAGCTGTTCCGCCGGATTCAGGTCCTCGCCCGGAAAGAGGAATTTCGCTTCCGGTCCATAATCGAAAAATGCCCGGTAGAAGGTTTCGAGATTGGGATTGACGCGATCCGAAGCGTCGGCCACCGTGCCCGCCCAGCCGGTCAATCCGCACTCGCGGCAATGAACCACCGGAAGACTCCGCCGGAGCTGCTCCGCCTTCAGGCCGTGCGCAAACGTCAGCTTCGGCGGAGCCTCCACGCTTGAAACCACGCGCGCAAGCTCGCGCATCCAGAATTGATAGCGCACCTGAAGCAGAGGTTCCAGTTTGTCCCGCCCCCGCACCCGCGCAGCCGAGATCAACGCGAGAAAGCTAGCGAGCGCCAGTTCCAAATAGCGCGACCCTGCTTCGCCCATCCCCGGCACAGTGGCGGCGAGGCGCTCGGACAGTTGCGCCGCCTCAATCGGTTTGTTGGCGGCCATGGCGAGAAGGCGCTTGAACAGGTTGTGCCCGCGCAACCGCCGGCCCAGCTCGATCTTCCATTCGTCCGACCCTGGCCCGGCCACGCTTGCGCCGAACCAGAGCCGGTGCTGCGCCTCCAGATATTCATGCGCCGATTCATAGCCGAGCGGATCCATCACCTCTGCGGCTTCCGGACCGGGAATTCCGGCATAGAGAATCCGCTCGCCGGCCAGGAATTCCTCCACCGGCTGTACCGCTTCGCCAATCACGCCATCAATTTCAAACGGCTCGCCGAACAGCCGCGCCGCGTAAGAAGCAAGCGTTTGCCGCGCATCGGCTTGACCGCTTGCTGGCGCGCGCGGCTCAGAAACGCCGCCCAGCGTGGCCGAAGTTCCGATGCAGATCAAATGTC
Source organism: Bryobacteraceae bacterium (assembly GCA_036521975.1). GTDB lineage: Bacteria > Acidobacteriota > Terriglobia > Bryobacterales > Bryobacteraceae > Palsa-187. The sequence continues at coordinate 30,682 of DATDGT010000143.1, read as the reverse complement.
CTTTCGGCGTTTTCAGCCGCTCCTTGATCCGGCGTATGAGGCAAGCCACGTCGGCGCCCTGTGCGCCGTCGAATGTGTGCAGCTCATCCACCACCAGATAGCGGAGCGTTTCGGGATCGTTGGCGCGCCACAGTCCGAGATCCTCCGGCCGCACCAGCAGGTAATCGAGCATTTTGTAGTTGGTGAGCAGGATATCGGGCGGCGCCAGCCGCATCGATTCTTTGTGCGTGATGACGCGCGAAGCGGTCATGGCCACTTGCGGCGCGGCGTCCTGTTCGCCCACCCACAGGCCGGCGGTGACGCGGCCGCGCAGCGCATCGCTCGAATGGATCGCTTCGGCGATGCGTCCCGCCTGATCTGACGCGAGCGCGTTCATCGGATAAATCAGAATGGCCTTGACGCCGCGCCGATGCCACTGCTCATGGCAGTAATCGAGAACCGGGTAAAGGAAACATTCGGTCTTCCCCGATCCCGTGCCGGTGGCGACTACCGTGTTCTTCGCGGCGCGCCAATTGAGCCGCTCCCAGGCCTGCTCCTGATGGCGGAAGGGACGGAACCACTCCGGCAGCACTTCGGGAAAGTAGTGCCGGGCGGCAAAAGAGGACTGAAACGGCAGCTTCAGCGAGACATACGGGCCACGGAAAACTTCGCCGGGCCGCGCCAGCAGTTGATCCAGCGCTCCCTTGAAGAACGGGTTGGTGATGGGAAACGTGGTGCGCAGGAATTCCTCGATCCCGCGCCTCGCCTGCGCTCCAATTACGGACGGAATCACGCTTTTTGCCACCGCCGTTCGAACTCTGCCCAGGCAGCCCGGTAGTCTTCCTCGCGGTCGCACTTGTCGAAAGGAGCTTCGTAAACGATGGTTTGCGTTCGCTTGCCTTTGGGAAGTGTGTCGTCTTCAATCCTTCGCTCGATGCGGTCCTGCTCGCGGAGCTTCTTCCAATCGGGCGTGGAAAGGCCATATGCTTGATCGCCATCGAGGTAAACGATGCGGCCGTTGCGGTCATACCAGGTATTGCGTTCATACTGGCGGAGGACCGGGAACTGGATGCGATAGATCGTGCAAAGCTCGTCGCAAGTAAGGCCGAGTTCCATGGCGACCAGGACGTCGATTTCGACCAGCGCCTGCCGGCGCTCGTAATCGGTGCGGAGAGGAGTGTGCCACGACCATTCCGCGGCGAGCTTGGAGAAGCGGACGTTCTCGAGGCGCGGGTCTTTTTTGGCCCAGCGGTCTCGCGTGAAGGAGCGATCGAAGCATTCGCGCCAGAGGTCGGCGTAGTGGCGGGTGAGGCAGTTGAGAAGGAGGGTGCGGGCGAAGAGAGCGGGGGAGCCGGCGAGGAGGGGAAGCTGTCGCAACGCCGATTCATAGAGGTGGGCCGCGCCTGTGGTCTTCAAGAAAAAATCATGCGGCAGAGCCGAGAGGCACGCAGCGAAGCGTGAAAGGTCCCCACCGTTGTTGAATGCCAGCGAGAGTGCTGTGTGGATGTGCCCGCAGCCCGGTGGAAGTATCGCTGGAATCAGGGTGCGCTCACCGGCTTGGGAGAGCATTGCACGGAAGACAAGGCGGTGATAATCCGTCGCGCGTTTTTTCGCATCCCAGGGCACTCCGGGCGTGCGAGCGCGACAGGTCGCAGCGTCGCAATCGAGGACGTAGTTTGTCCGCGGCAGGTAGTCTTCCGGCAACTGGGTTAGGTCGAGCAGCGAGTAGTCGCGGTTAGTGGAGCATCCGCGGTTGGGCGTCTTGAACAGGGGCGTCGCGACATAAATATGTGGTCCGGACAAGATCCATTCGCGCGGACCGGAGGGAAACCGCGTGTCGCGGCGAATTGTGTGGTCCTTTTTGACGGCGTTCGTTTCGTCCCACATGACCGTGGCTTTGTATTCGCCCGCGAGGTCGCCGAGCCTGTTGGGATAAGCCGCGAATTTCCGCAGCACCTCTACCAGTTCACGGGCGTGCAGCGCGGGAAGGCGAGCTTCGAGCGCGGGCGTGCCCGGCTCGTCGTACAGCTTCGCGAACAGGGCCAGCGCACCTTCATTTACAGAGACGATCCGGTGGCCGTGACCGGCTTCGTTCCACTCGTTTTCGTCGTTCTTGATGCTGGGCACGGGACCATAGCCTTCATGCTCCAGCGACCTATTGACCGTCTCTGGCGAAAATAGGTTCGACACGGTTGCGAAATTTACCGCACGCGCCGTCCCGAAAACGTTCAGGCTGAACTCAAGGTGGTTGTCGTTCTCCGCGAAGAATCTCTGGCCCTCGTTCCGAAAATGTAAGTGATATCGCAGCCGCGGATACAGTGCCCGCCGCAGGCCGCCGCCCTTCGGATCGTCATAAACGCCCTCGGGATGCAAAAACCCCTGCACGCCACGCTCGCTTGCCACTTGCCAGGATTTCGTCACGAAGCACTTGTACGTATTCGATTGGCTCCCGAGCAGCAGCGGATAATTCTGCTTTGCGTTCAGGAACCACTGCGTTCCTTCGAACTCGGCATACTCATCCAGGTACAGCTTGCGAAGCTCGGGATTTTTCCGCATCGCTTCATCGCGCAGCTTCGCAAGTTGAGGAGCGGAGAAATTGCGCAGCGCGTACAGCGGCTGCACGTCCCCCATCACCGCGCCCTCGTTCCACTCGATCTTGATCCACGGCGGATTTCCCAGCATCAGATCGAAGCCGCCGCGATTCGCGAAAATATCCGCGAATTCCAGCTCCCAATGGAAAAACCTGTGCTGCTCCGCGATCTGCCGCACCAGCGTCAGCCGCTCGGAACCCCTGCACAAAGCGTTCAGGTCCACGAAGCCGTATTCTTCCGCAATGGAAAGGCTCGCCTGCTCCGGTCCGAACATCTTTCCCTGAGTGGCGCGGATAGTTTGGGTTGCGCGCAGAGTTCCGCCGAGCGCCGAACCCACCTCCAGCAAAAATTCGTCGCGGCTGGGAAGCAGATGCGCCTGCTCGATAGGCCAAAACCATAGCGCGCACCAGTAATCCGTGACGAACTTCAGGCGCTCGTAATCGCTGGATGCGCGAATAGCCGGGTGAATCGTATCGTCGAAGATTTTCTGCCGTTCGCGAGTGCTCAAGTCGCGGCCGCGCTCGGTCCAGTCCTCGTGACCGAATATCGGGAAGGCATGCTCGGTTTTATCGCGGACCTGGCGCAAGTCGGCGGTGTGGCGTTTATACAGGCGGTCCACGGCCTCGCTCAGCCGGAGGAGCGTGGTGGCTTCGTTCGCGTCGAATTCGCGCCGGAAATCCGCCCGCCATTCCGCGATTCGCGCGACTTCAGCCGCGCACATCGCCTTCACCACTTTGTCTTCGTAGCGGCACATTCCGTTGTCGGGGACAAGGAAGTGATAGACGCCATCGGCCGGGCGCTCCGATTCCGGTTTCAACCGCTCCGGCGCAGCTTCCAGCCACGGCCGTCCTTTCGCGGTGAGCTGCCCGGCGGGGAAAATTTCGCGCCGCGCGCCGATGAGGCTGTTGCCTACCGCGAGCCGGCCTCCGAACCAAGGAATGGTGTGGCCCTCATAAATCGTATTCAGCCAGAGCGAGATTTCCGCCAATTCCTTCGCGACCGGGTTCTTGTCCACTCCGAACACGCGGTTATCGGCCAGATACGCTTTCACCCGCTGCCGGGCGGCTTCGAAATCCTTCTCGGGAATGCGGCGGCTGAGTTCGGCTTGCTTACGCTCAAGATAAGCGTCCGCGAGCTGATTGATGGCTTCGTTCAAAAAGGCTCCGCTGCCCAGCGCCGGCTCGCAGACGGTCAGATTAAGAATTTCATCCGCCGATCGTCCTTCCAGCAGTTCCTTCAATGCATATTTCACGACGCAACGGGTCAAGACTTCGGGGGTGTAATAGGATGCCGATTTCTGCCGGTTGCGGCCGCTCATGCGGTAGATGAACGTGCCTTGCGGATAGACCTTGGCGCGGCCGGTTTCTTCGTCGAAGACGATTTCGCTTTCCTCGTATTGGTCAAGCTCCGGCCTGGTGACAAACCACGCCTGCTCCAGCGGATCGACCTTTTCCACGCCCGCTTTCTTCACTTCGAACAGGTCGGCCTTGGCGAAAGATCCGGTATAGGACAGCAGCCCTTCGTAGACCGCGCCGAGCTGGTTAATGCCGAGTTGGGCGTAGCTGATGCGGCCGCGGCCGAGCGAGGCGCGCTTCCCATTGGCTTTGCCGTTCGAATAGCCGAGCAGCTCCAGAACGCGCTGCCAGACCTGGTTGCGAAACTGTACCTTCTTGAGCGTCGGCGTACGGCGCTCGTCGAACAGATCGCCGTCGAGCGGCTTCATTTCGAACGTATGAACCCAGCTCGCCGCGGACGTTTCGGCCCCGGCCGCCAGGGCGAGCTGGCGCCTGGGCGTGAAGCCGTTGTAGATCATGCCGAAGAGCTTCCGCAACCCGTGGTCCAGGAAGTAGCCGTTGCTGTCGGCTTCGCTATCGAGATGTACGAGCGCCAGCTCGCGCAGGCTTTCAAGCGAATATCCCTGGCGGTACTCTTCGCTGTCCATGGGAGCGTAGCCGAGGCTCGGGCGGGCCTCGACGTAGAACAAAAACAGGAGGCGATAGAGATAGCGCAGGCATTCGCGGCTAAGATCCTCGGGCGCGATCACGCCGTAGACCCTTTCCTTGCGGAACTCCCGCAGATACCAAAGCGCCTCATTGCCCAACAGTTCGATAGCTTCCCGCGCCGCGATCTTCAGATCGGTGGAGACTTCGTAGGCGTGCTTGTCGGAGCTTTCGTCCAGCCGGTCGAGCAGGTTATTGCCGTCGAGCGGGCAGACGCTTTCCCGCGCGATGAGAGCGGCCAAAAGTCTCTTCGCGTCGTTGCTTGAAAAGAGCGTTTTGAATTCAAATCGAAACAAGCGCCGTTCGGCCCACTTGCCGCGCTCGATCAGCACAAGCTGGCCCAGGTGGAACAGAAGCACCCAGCGCGGAGGCTCGGGGCCGGAAAAGACGCCAGCGGAGATCAGGTCCTCCCAGGTCATGGCGTCTTCCGATGTTTCTCCCGGATTCACAGGCAGACTCAGCGGATCGGCGAATTCTTTCGACGGATCGAAAGCTTCCAGCAGCCACAACTCCGGCTGGCCATTGGCGCGAGCGATTTCACCGGCGATGGGAACGACGATGTCTTCGCCGGCGGGCCGCTCCTCCGGCTGCCAGGGGTACCCGAGCGCAGTGAGCAAGGACGCGAGCCATTCGCGCTGGCAACCTCTTTTGGCTTCGATCTCGTCGAGTTCGTCGAAGCGGGCCTTCGCGTCCCCCCATTCCCCTGCGACTCGCGCAACCGCATGCAGCGGCGATGCGTTTCCGGCATCCGCCCAGCGATCAAAGACGGAGCGCAGGTCGTTTTCCAGGACCGCTTTCAGGTAGTGCTCGGAGTAAAACTCGCGTTCGACGACGATTCCGGTCCAGTCGAGAGCCATGTCACGCTCCTAGAAAGACCGCCGCGACCCGGAGAAACGCGGCGTCCTCGGTGGTCAACGTGTCTTGCACATAAGCTGTGGTATCGTCGAACACGCAGTTGATTCCACGCTCTCTCGTCTGCTTCCTCCGCAACTGGATGCCGGCCAAATTCTCTCCCTGAAATTCGAGCTCGAGCTGGCGGTGTTGCTCCGCGCGCAGCCGGTCGAGCTTTTCGCGCGTTGCCTTTAATTCGGGCGTCAGCTCGGAGTTGATCTTCGCGCGTTGCTCGGACATCCAGCGGCGGGCGTAGCCGATCGCCTCCGGAAGCAGAGTTTGAGCCGGATTCAGATTCGGGTCCGCGGCCGGATTCGAGAAGCATTTCTTCGCAAGTCCAGTGCGCGCCAAAAAGGCCTGCAACTCCTCGATACCTTTGAAGCTTCCGCAGTCGAAACGGACGCCGAACCAGCTATGTACGACGGCCTGGCCTTTCCGGTTCGGAATCTCTCCTTGCATCAGGAAGACGATTTCCCGCGGGCCAAGCGCGCCGCGCAGCGTCACCACCGGCGCCTGCGCCCTGCCGAATTTCACCAGCAGGCGGTAGTTCAACCATTCCATCGCCGGGTTCAAATCCCATAGCAGGCAAACCTCCGGCCACAGCCGCTCGCCGGCCCGCGCTTTGGCGATCTCCTGCTGCACGCGTTTGCGATCCGCTGTTAAGTGCAGGCGGCCATCTTCGGGCAGAGCGTCTTCGGGCAGCGCGCGTTTGAGAGTGCGTTCGAGATCTTTCGGGATCGTGAAGCTCACCATTTCGCGGTCGCGATCGATGGAGAAATCCATGCGCTCATTACGTGCGAGGCCGGCCGCGAAATAATCGAGGTCGCTTGAAAATAGCGAAGGCATTTGCCGCTTGCCGGCTTCCGCGGCTTCGCCCCGCGGAGGCGGCGCGGCCCCTTGCAGAATGGAGAGCCAATCCGTCTCTCCGGCTGTCGCATCCATTCGTCTCTCGAATTGTTCGCGCGTCAGCGAGGCTTCGATCGCCTTCCCGGTTTCGATTTCCTCCAGATGTTCGTCGTAAACGCCCAGAAAAGCAGAAGGGTCACCGATGTTCTTCTGGGCTTGCTCGTCTTTTTCCGTGAGCAGTTCTAAGATGCGCAGGTCGCCGCGAATTTTCTCGTTCTTCGATTCCGTCGCGAGATACGCGATATGGGGCCGGCGGGGCTGGCCATAGCGGTCCACGCGGCCGTTGCGCTGCTGGAACTTCATCAGCGACCAGGGAATATCGAAGTGAATGAGTTTGTGCGATAGAAAATGCAGGTTCAGCCCCTCGCTGGCGATGTCCGTGGCGATGAGAACGCGGACATGCTCCTGATCGCGCCCGAACTTTTCCACGGTTTCCTGTAGCAGCTTGTCATCCGCGCTCTGGCCGTCCAACGTGGCGATCTGCGCCGGCTTCAAGTTCAAATCTTTTTCCAGGCGATCGCGCAGGAATCGCAGCGTCTCGATGCGTTCGGTGAAGATCACCAGCCGGTCGTCCGTGCGTCCCGGATCCCAAGCCAGCCCGCCGCCTTTGCGCAACAGCGCTAGCAACGTCTGATACCGGCTGAAGGAATCCGGAGTGATGGCTTCGACGGCGGCGGCGAAAGTCTTCAGAGCCTCCCGGTCGTGTTCGGCTTCGGGCCTCACGTCGCCATCGAGCTTGCGCAAACGCTCCGCGATCGTTTTGCGGCACGCAGAGGGACTGGAGAACAGGGCCTTTTCGAGGCCGGTTCGAAACAGGAGCGCGCCGGAATGCTTCGCGCGATCGAAAGAGCGGAAGGAGATGTTCGCCAGCAGCTCATAGGCACGCTCTTCGGCCCTCGACGCGGGGGCGGGGTGGCGCGTGGTAATCCGGTCCTGAACCGCGCTTTTGATCTGCTCCTGGACATCCTTCTTGAACCGGCGAAGGAACAGGCCCGCGATGTCGCCCGGGCCGTAGTTCTTCCGGTCTGCGATCGCCGTGGGATTCAGCATATTCATCAGGCTGGCGAAGGATTCGGCGCGGCCATCGTGGGGCGTAGCGGAGGCCAGGATTAGCGTGTCGGAACGCTTGGCGAGGAGTTCGGCCAGTTTCGCGCGGGCGCTTTTGGAGCCGCGCACCGCGACGTTATGCGCTTCGTCGATGACGATGATGTCCCAGTAGCTGTTGTCCAGGTGAAAGCGGAAATCACGCTCCTGCTTCAGCGTGTCTACGGAAATGATGCTCTTGTCGTAGTAGTGAAATGGATTGGCGTCGGCGGGCACGTGCCGGCGGATGCGCTCGATGCCGGCGCGGTCCAGGCGGACCAGTGGGATTGTGAATCGCGACCACAGCTCTTTCTGCCACTGGGTCATCATGCTTTTGGTCGCGACTACCAAAATGCGTTTGCCCTTGCCGCGGCGGATCAGTTCAGCCAGCAGAATGCCGGCTTCGATCGTCTTGCCAAGGCCTACGGCGTCGGCGAGAAGAATACGGCAGCGAATCTGCTTCAGCGCCTGGAGAGCGGGATCAAGCTGGTAGGGAAGCAGATCGATCGCCGCGCGATGGCCGATCCACAGACCGGCGCCCGCCGGCGGTGACTGGCGCAGGAGGCTTTCGATATATAACCGAGTGTCGGCGAACTGCGATGAGGAGTCGGCCACCAGTTCGGTGTCCTCGGGATGGAGCGGCTTGATATGGTCGAGCTCGGTGAGGAACCGCGCCTCGCGGCCGCGGACGAGTTCCGATATGCCGGCGCCGAGAATGGACTGTTCGCCATTTGACGTTCGATCGGCGCGCTTGATCACCCATTCGGCATCGCGAATCACGACGCGAAGGCCGGGAGCAAACGTGTCCGGCGCGGGAGCGCCGCCCCTCCTTGGGGTTGCTTGGTCTAAGTTGATCTGCTGTTCGACGGGGCTCATTTCCGATCCGTGGCGCGGACGCCTGAATTCCGGGGCTGGCCGACACGACAACCTGCCGGTACTTTTCCTTCAATTGGCTATAAAAAGACCTTATCGACGGCTTCACCCCAAAATCAGAATTGGGGCGAAGTGTCCCGGTTTTCAGGGTGATACGGGACGTTCCCTAAAGCTTTCGACGGCCCACGGAGGCTCGGCTCAAGCCTGCTCCAACAAACGCCGCGATTTTCGCGTATAGTGTAAGTCTCCCCCGTCGGCGAAGGAGAAGCTTCGATGCGCGTTTTTATCGAGCGTTTCTGGCAGGACCTCTCTCGCGGCTGCCGCATGCTGGCGAAGAACCCCGCGTTCGCGGCGGTGTCTGTCGTGTCGCTCGCCATCGGGGTGGGCGCTAACGCCGCCATGTTTAGTTGGGCCGATGCGCTGCTCTTGCGCCCGCTGCCGGTTCCCCGGCCGGGAGAAGTCATGTCGGTGGGAACGAAGGTCAATCTGGAAGGGTTCAGCAACCTGATCAATTCGTATCCCGATTACCGCGACCTTCGCGACAACAATCGCAGTTTCGAAGCGCTGGCCGCCTTCTGCAACGTTACCGTGGGATTCGCCAGCCAGCCCGACGCCCTGCCGCAAATGAAACTCGGGCTCGCCGTATCAGGAAATTTCTTCACCACCATGGACGTCGAGCCGCAAATCGGGCGCGCCTTCCGTTCCGAAGAAGACCAGGTTCCCGGACGCGATGCCGTGGTAGTTCTGGATCACTCCCTGTGGGAGCGGCAATTCGCCTCGGATCGCTCCATCCTGGGCCGCCCCGTGCGTCTGAACGGAATCGATTTCACTGTAGTCGGCATCGCGCCGGAAAGCTTCACCGGCATGAGCAGCACCATCCATCCGGCATTCTACGTCCCCTTAGCGATGTATCCGCGGCTCACCGCAAGTCCTCGGGCGCTCGAAGCGCGCGATAACCGCATTTACAGCGTCAAGGGGCGCCTGCGGCCCGGCGTTTCTCCGGCCCAGGCCCAGGAGGAACTGAACGCTTTCGCAGGCAATCTCGAGCGGCTCTATCCCGCCACTAATAAAGACCAATCCATGGCCATCCGCACCGAGTTGGGTATTCGAATCGATCAGGATCCCATCGACGCCCCGCTCTCGGCCATGCTGCTGACGCTCTCGGTCGCAGTGCTGGTGGTGGCGTGCATCAACGTCGCGAGTCTCTTGACCAGTCGTGCGCCCGCGCGCGCCAAGGAGATGGCGCTGCGGCTCGCTGTGGGCGCCGGGCGCTCGCTCCTTATCCGCCAGTTGCTCACCGAAAGCCTGTTGATCGCCGTAGCCGGCGGACTGTTGGGCATTCTGGTGGGTTACGGAGGAGTGGCCGTGTTCCGGCAGATTCAGATTCCCACCGATCTGCCCGTCGCTCTCTCGTTCGATCTCGACAAGCGGGTGCTGTTCTTTAGCCTGGCGGTCGCGGTATTTAGCGTGTTTCTTTTCGGTCTGATTCCCGCTCTGCAAACTACGCGGGTGGACCTGGCCGGGGCGATGAAGACCGGCGACACCGCGGTAGCGGGTGGCCGCCGGCTGGGTGGACGCACTGTTCTGGTGGCGGCCCAGGTGGCTGTCTCCATGGCCCTCCTCACCGTCGCCACGTTTATGTATCGCGGCTTCCACGCCGAACTGTCGGCGGGCCAGGGCTTTCGCACCAATCATCTGCTCATGATGACGTTTGACCCCGGCCTGGTGCATTACGACAGCTCGCAGACCGACCGGTTCTACAAACAGGTGGTAGAGAGAACGCGCGCCGTAGCAGGCGTCAAATCCGTCGCGCTGACCTCGACGGTTCCCATGTCGGTAGAAAACGATACCGCCACGATCGTCCCCGAGGGATACCAATTTCCCAAGGGTAAGAACAACGTCATCGTTTTTGCCGCGCGCGTCGACGAAAACTATTTCGACACCCTGGGCATCGCGCTGGTCCGCGGGCGCGCGTTTCGCGAGACGGATACAGCCGGCGCGCCGCGCGTGGCCATCGTAAACGAGCAGTTCGCTCAGCATTACTGGCCCGGCCGTGACGCGATCGGTAAACGATTCCAGGTGATGGACCGCAAGAAAGGCAATCCCTGGGTGGAGATCGTGGGGATCACGAAAACCGGAAAATATTTTTGGATCGCGGAGCGCCCCACCGATTTCGTCTACTTGCCGAGCCGGCAAAGCTCGCGCTCGCGCATGGTCCTGGTCGCGGAAAGCTCCGGCGACCCAGCCGCTCTGGCCGCGCCGCTGCGCGAGGCCGTTCGCGGCTTAGACTCGAACCTCCCCATCTTCAACGTTCGCACCATGGCAGAGTTTTTCGATATGCGCGTGATCGCCACGGGAAACACCATCCTCGAGGTTGTCGCCGGCCTGGGAGGCATGGGACTGATTCTGGCGATGGTGGGTTTGTACGGATTGAGTTCGTATGCCGTGGCACGGCGGACGCGCGAGATCGGCATCCGCATGGCCGTCGGAGCAAGCCAGGGCGCGGTTCTGGGCAGGACTCTGCTGCAAGGCCTGAAACCGGCGTTGTTTGGCCTGTTGGCCGGCGTGGGTCTCAGTGCGATCGCCGAGCAGATGATGAAAGCCGTTTTCCCGGCGATCACGCAGGCCGATATCGTCTCTTATTTGCTCGTGACGCCGGCGCTGCTCGCCGTCACGCTGCTCGCGGCCTTCATTCCCGCCCGGCGCGCAGCGCGCGTCCAGCCAGTGCAAGCGTTGCGCTACGAATAGCGGGCCAACAAGTGCTCACAACTGATACAGCATCAGGTACACCACCACCCCCGTGACGCTCACATAGAGCCAAATAGGGAACGTCCAGCGGGCGATCGCGCGATGACGAGGGAAGTTGCCCTTCAAGCCGCGCCGCAAAGTGATGATGGCGAGCACCGGAACCGCGGCGGCCAGAATGGTGTGGGAAGTGAGGATGGTCAGATAGACGCCACGAATGAATCCGGTTTTGCTGTAATAGACCACTCCGGCTAGGGAATGGTAGACGAGATAGGAAATCAAAAAGAGGACGGAAACGCTAAAGGCGGCCAGCATGACGCGCTTGTGCGCCTCCTTCCTGCCGTTGCGGATAAGCTGGAACGCGATCACCAGCAGCACGGCCGCGGTCGCGTTCAGAACGGCGTTCAGCGCGGGAAGATCGTAAACGTTCACGAGCGCTCTCGCAGCAGGCGCTTGGCGTCGGCGATCAACTGCGAAATTGCGTCAGGCTCGGAAGTCAGGTAGTATCCGCGCACTCTCGATTTGCGATCCATCAACACGAAGCGCGTGGAATGCTGCAAGCTCCCGTCAATATCGCCGAGCTTGAAGACATCGCGATCCAGTCGCTGGAGCGTTTCCACGGGACCGGTGAGGAAATACCAGATCCCCGGCCGCGCCCCATAGCGCACCGCGTAAGCGGTGAGCGCTTCCGGCGTGTCGCGCTCGGGATCGATGGTGAAAGAAACCAGCCGCACGTCAGCGATCGCCAGTGCCGTCTGCACCTGGCGCATCTGCGAGCTCATGCGCGGGCACGGCCCCGGGCAGTTGGTGAACATGAAATCGGCGACCCAAACATGATTGGCGAGCTGCGCGCTATCGAACGTTGCGCCGCGTTGATCGGTCAACGTGAACGCCGGAACGGTCGCGTAGGTGGGCAGATTCGAGTGAAACGAGCAACCCGCCAGTACCGCCAGTACGGCGCTACCAGCGCTTGCCGTCCAAAACCAGTAGGCCATACAACAAAGGAAGATATACCACGCTCGCCAGCAGTACTTGCCGGGCGCGCAGACGCGTGTGTTGCGAAGCCACCCGGAATCCCGCATAGAGAACCAGCGCTCCCAAAATTAGCGCGCCGAACAGATACACGTTTCCGGCCATGGAAAAGAAGCTGGGCGCGAGGCTCATCGGAACCAGCGCCACGGAAAACCACAGAATGCGCCGCGCGGTGGAATCGCCATCCGGCTCGACCACGGGCAGCATGCGAATGCCGGCCCGGGCGTAATCCTCGCGATACATCCACGCGATGGCGTAGAAGTGCGGGAACTGCCACAAGAACAGAATCGCGTAAAGAATGCCGGCCTCGAAATTCAGGTGACCGCTTGCCGCTGCGTAGCCGATCAACGGTGGCATCGCTCCGGGAATCGCGCCGATGGTGGTCGAAATCGCCGAGACGCGTTTGAGGGGCGTGTAGACAAAAAGGTAGCTCGCTAGCGTGAATAGTGCCAAGAATCCCGTGAGGAGGTTCACGCCCAGGCACAGCTCGGCGAATCCTGCCGCGGATAGCGCCACTCCGAAGCTCAAGGCATCGCGTGAAGAGATGCGCCCGGAAGGAATCGGCCGCGCCTTTGTGCGGGCCATCTTAGCGTCCCCTTCGCTCTCATACCATTGGTTGAGCGCCGCTGTTCCACTCGCGATCAATCCGGTCCCGAGCAGGGTATGGAACAATTGCAGCCAGCCCCACCCGGGCGCCAGGTGTGCGCCGAACAGGAATCCGATGGCCGTGCTCATCAGGATGAAACACGTAATGCGCGGCTTGGTCAGTTCCAGGTAGTCGCAGGCTCGCGTCATGAGGTCACCGCCCGTGCTTGCCTCTTCGGCCGAGGTGCGGTGACATAAGGTATCGACATAGAATTTCTTCCTCTAGTGTAACTCTTCTTGCCACGATAGAATCGCCGACCCCATATCGGCGGGACCTAGGACACTCTGCGAGATCGTCCAGTGGTCCGCACCGTTTCGGGCCGTCGGCAGCTTCGCGCCGTGTGTTCCAATAGAAATTGCCCCGCCGCAACGATATCCACCGCATTTTGATTGTCGGCTCTGGTCCTATTGTGATCGGCCAAGCCTGCGAATTCGATTACTCCGGAGCACAGGCGTGCAAGGCGCTGCGTCAGGATGGCTATGAGGTGGTGCTGATCAATTCCAATCCCGCCACCATCATGACCGACCCGGAGCTCGCCGACCGCACCTACGTGGAACCGTTGAGCGTAGAGCACGCCACGGAAGTGATCCGCCGCGAACGGCCCGACGCCTTGCTCTCCACCGTCGGCGGCCAGACCGGATTGAATCTCTCGGTGGCGCTGGCGGAAGCAGGCGTCCTCGACGAATACCGCGTAGAATTGATCGGCGCGAAAATCGACGCCATCAAAAAGGCTGAGGACCGGCTGCTCTTCAAGGATGCCATGCGCAAGATCGGCCTCGATTTGCCGCAATCGCAATTGGTCAATTCCATTGAAAAAGGGCTGGATTTCGCGAACAAGATCGGTTATCCGGTGATCCTGCGGCCCAGCTTCACGCTGGGGGGCAGCGGCGGCGGCATCGCTTACAATCGCGAAGATCTGGCTGAAATCCTAGAAAACGGCTTGGAGCTTTCGCCCGTTCACGAGGTGCTGATCGAGGAGAGCGTTCTGGGATGGAAAGAATTCGAGCTCGAAGTGATGCGCGACCGGGCGGACAACGCGATTGTCGTCTGCTCCATTGAGAACTTCGATCCCATGGGCGTCCACACGGGCGATTCCATCACGGTCGCGCCTGCGCAAACGCTCACAGATCGTGAATACCAGATGATGCGCGACGGGGCTCTGGCTTGCCTGCGCGAAATCGGCGTGGATACCGGCGGATCCAACGTGCAGTTCGCCATCAACCCCGAAAACGGACGGATGGTGATCGTGGAGATGAATCCGCGCGTTTCGCGCAGCTCGGCGCTGGCTTCGAAAGCCACCGGCTTTCCCATCGCCAAGATTGCCGCCCGGCTCGCCGTCGGCTACCGGCTGGATGAGATCCCTAACGACATCACCCGCAAAACCCCCTCGTGCTTCGAGCCCACGCTCGATTACGTGGTCGTGAAAATCCCGCGCTGGCAATTTGAAAAATTCCCCGGCGCGGAGCCGGTGCTGGGCACGCAAATGAAGAGCGTCGGCGAGGTGATGGCCATTGGCCGCACATTCAAGCAAGCGCTGGGAAAAGGCGTGCGGAGCCTGGAAACCGGCAAGTCCGAAGGAGCCGTCAAATACGATCCGGAATTGATCGAATCGCGCCTGATCACCCCTAATCCGGATCGGCTGCCCTACATCCGCTTCGCTTTCGAGCGCGGCTACAGCGAGGAGCAAGTGCGCTCGCTGACCTCCATCGATCCGTGGTTCCTGCGCCAGGTGCGAGAAATGGTGGATCTCGAGAAGGAGATCTCTTCTTTCCGTCTGGAAACCGCCGGCCAGGAGATTTTCCAGCGCGCCAAGCGCGACGGCGTTTCCGATTCCGCTCTGGCTCGCTCCTGGGGCGTGACGCCGCGCCAGGTGCGGGCGCGCCGGAAAGAACTCGGCGTCTCCGCGGTTTTCAACCGCGTCGATACCTGTGCGGCGGAATTCGAAAGCTTTACGCCGTATCTCTATTCCAGCTATGAATCGGAATGCGAATCCGCCCCCTCCACCCGGGATAAGGTCATGATCTTGGGCAGCGGCCCCAATCGCATAGGGCAGGGAATCGAATTCGATTATTGCTGCTGCCACGCGTCGTTCGCCTTGCAGCAGTTCGATATCGAATCGATCATGGTGAACTGCAATCCCGAGACGGTTTCCACCGATTACGACACCAGCGACCGCCTTTATTTCGAGCCGTTGACGCTCGAAGAAGTGCTGAACATCTACGAGACCGAAAAACCCAGCGGCGCGATCGTCCAGTTCGGCGGGCAGACGCCCTTGACCCTCGCGCTGCCTCTGAAGGAAGCAGGCGTGCCGATTCTCGGAACCGATCCGGAGAATATCGACCTGGCGGAGGATCGCAAACGCTTCGGGCGCCTGCTGGACGAATTGCGGATTCCCGCGCCCGCCAACGGCTCGGCGACCGATGTAGAACAAGCCTGCGAAGTCGCCCGTTCAATTGGTTACCCGGTACTTGTGCGCCCCAGCTATGTTTTGGGCGGTCGCGCCATGGCCATCGCTTACGACGAAGAAACGGTGCGGCGGTACATGCGCGAGGCGGTCGTTTTTTCGCAGGACCGTCCGGTGCTGATCGACCGGTTTCTCGAAGATGCCACCGAGGTGGATGTCGACGCGCTGGCGGATTCCACCGGGGCCGTGCTGATCGCCGGGATTATGGAGCACATCGAGGAAGCCGGCGTCCATTCGGGCGATTCGAGCTGCGTGCTGCCTCCCATATCGCTCGCTCCGGAAACGCTGGCCACGATCCGCGCCTACACCGAACGGTTAGCGCGCGCGCTGAACGTGATCGGGTTGATGAACGTGCAGTATGCCGTGAAGGAGGGTACCGTTTACGTACTGGAGGTGAATCCCCGGGCCTCGCGGACCGTGCCGTACGTCAGCAAAGCGACGGGAACGCCGCTCCCCAAAATCGCGGTCGGGCTGATGCTCGGTAGAAAGATCGCGGATTTTACTCACGAGAATATCCTGACAGTTCCGCAATATTTTGTAAAATCGCCCGTATTTCCCTTTAATAAGTTCCCCGGCGTGGACCCCGCGCTGGGACCCGAGATGCGCTCCACCGGTGAAGTGATGGGAGTGGGCGACAATTTCGGAGAAGCCTTCGCCAAGGCGCAATTGAGCGCAGGCGTTCCTCTGCCCGACAAGGGCCGCGTCTTTCTCAGCGTGAACGATCGCGACAAGCCGGCGGCCGTGGCTCTGGCGCGGCGCTTTGCGGAGTTAGGTTTCGAGCTTGCTGCGACGCGCGGCACCGCTGGCGCAATCCGTCAGACCGGCGTTGCAGTCAAGGTGGTGTTTAAAGTGAATGAGGGTCGGCCCAACGCGGTGGATCTTCTCAAAGCCGGCTCCCTCAATCTGATTGTTTATACGGGCACTGGCGGACCGCACGCCTTTGCCGATGAGAAAGCCATTCGTCGAAGTGCGGTGACGCACCGCATCCCTTGCATCACCACCATGAGCGGCGCGCGCGCCGCGGTCGAAGCCATTGCGAGCCGCCGCCGCGATCCTATTCGTGTCTGGAGTCTTCAGGAAATTCACGCCCCTGCCGCTTCCATGCGACAATATTAGTGTGTTAGTAAGTGTCGGACATTCGAACCACCCCATGGAGCACTTCCTTGATCTGCTCAAAAGGTTCGATGTAGAAGCTGTCGCTGATACTCGTTCGCAGCCCTATTCGAAGTTTTCTCCCCAATACGATCAAGCTAGCCTCAAAGAGAAATTGGAGTTGGCGGGCATCCACTACGTGTATATGGGGAAGGAATTGGGCGGCCGTCCGGAAGGCAAAGAGTTTTATGACGTCAGTGGCCATGTACTGTATGGGAAGGTCGCCGAGTCGGATTCCTTTAAAAGCGGCTTATCGCGTCTGGAGCGCGGCATGCGCCAATACCGCACGTTAGCGTTATTGTGCAGCGAGGAAAACCCCTCAGTGTGCCATCGCCGCCTATTAATTAGTCGAGTTCTGGCGGAGCGCGGCATTGATGTCTATCATCTTCGAGGTGACGGCCGGATGGAATCCGAAAGCGAGCTCCGCGCCGCGGAACAACCGGCTCAACTAACCCTATTCGGGCAACAGGACACATGGAAGTCTATTCCATCGGTTTCACCAAAAAATCGGCGCGGGAATTCTTCGAAACCCTCCGAAGCACCGGCATTCGCCGCCTCCTAGACGTTCGCCTGAACAATACCTCTCAATTGGCTGGTTTCGCCAAACGAGACGATCTCGCATTTTTTCTTCGGGAGATCTGTCAAGCGGAATACATCCACGTCCCGCTGCTCGCTCCCACCCAAGAGATGCTCGACGCCTACAAGAAAGGCAAGGGCGAGTGGGAACAGTATGAGAACCAATTCCTGGCACTCATGCGAGAGCGCGAAATCGAGCGCAATCTGGACCGGGCTTTATTTGAAATCCCCGCCGTTCTTCTGTGCAGCGAAAAGACCCCGGAACATTGCCATCGCCGTTTAGTACTAGAGTACCTAGCCGAAAAGTGGGGTGGGATAAAAGCCGTCCATTTGTAACTATATTTGTTGTGGTTGTTGATCTCATCTGTCTGGCGAATTCCAAAAAATGGGGTGGCTACTGCGTGGCGGGGCTTCGCGCCGATGGCGGCGGTTGGATGCGGCCCGTGAACGCCCTCGCCAATCACGGGCAGCTCGGGCGTAGTGAGATCGCGCTTCCGGACGGCACTCTCCCCAAGCCGCTGGATCTCTTACGCGTTCCGTTGCGGGAAGCCAAACCCGCTCCGACTCAACCCGAAAATTGGACGATTTCGCCCGGGCGCTGGAGGTTGTTGCGCCGGCCGGTTTCCCAGACGCTTCACTGCATCCTCGGCTCGGCCCTCGCGAAAGGTACGGATCTTCTGGCCAACCGAACCGATCGAATCTCCGAGAAGTACTGCGAGGAGCATCCCGGCACGCCTTCGCTCGCGCTGATCGCTCCGGAAAGCCTCCAGTGGCGGATCGGGGAGGACTTCAACGGGAAGCGCCAACTGCGCGCTTGTTTCCGCTGGCGCGGCGCACGCTACAGTCTCGCTATCACGGACGTCGAGCTTGAGCGCCGCATGCGCGACCTCCCTAACGGCCTGCATCCTTTTCGCGCGGCCGGATTTCCGCCCACCAGCAGGATCTATCTGCTGATCAGCTTGGGCGAGCCGCTGGAAGGAGTCTGTTACAAGTTGGTCGCGGGCGTGATTGCGATTTGACGTTCGTCACTACTGCTCGTCGCGGCTCCGAATGGACGCTTGTTTTGCAGCGCTCCACCAGAAGCGTCTGCAATGGATGAGAAACTGGATTTCGAATGACGACGTTCATCCATCAAGCGAGCGCAGCGGTCCTTCTGATCGCTTTCACGCTTTGGCTGGAGTGCGGTGGGCTCGCCGTGCTCATCGTGTGGGTAAGACCTGTTCTGGCTGAAAGCAATATTCATGAACTCGGGCCGTGGCACGCCGCGGTGTTGGTCGTGCGATTTAGCGCGGCACTGATCGTTCTTCAAGGACTCGAGATCCTGGTATGGGCGAGTTTCTACCGCTGGATTTGCTTGCCGTCATGGGAGTCTGCCTTCTATTTCTCGACAACCAGTTATTCGACGATTGGCTCCTCCGATGTCACCCTTCCGTCGCAGTGGCGCATGTTAGGTCCGCTGGAGAGCATCATTGGTGTACTGATGGCGGGAATATCCGTAAGCATCCTGTTTGCGATCGTCATGCGCCTCAGCAACGTGCGTGTCACCGTTCGCAGGTGAGGTCGCGCATTCGCCTGGCGTGAATCATCGCTCGTTCATCGCCGTTATTCCGTTCAAAATGATCCTGGCTGCCGTTTCCTCCCCCACTGTCGAGTTGATCATGAGGTGGAAATAGTGCCGCGCCGGCCATTCGACTTCGAAATACTGCTTGATGAACTCCGCGCGATCCCGATCAATCGTTTCCACCAACTCCACGGCATCTTTCTCGCTCTTGCCTTGCCGCTGGAGCCGGTGCACTTTTTCCTCGAATGGCGCATAGATGAAAACGTGGAGTGCGTCGGGTTGGTCCCGCAAATAATAGGCGCCGCCGCGGCCGACGATAACCGCATTGCCCTCGTCGGCGGCAGCCCGCACCAATTTTTCGGAGCAATGCCGGATGCCTTCCGCATCGGCCAGCCTTACGCCGGCCCTGGCCTCGGCCATGGTTCCTTCGAAGCTGCCCCGCATAAAGGATTTGAAAAGGCGGTAGTAGAGCGGATCCTTGCGCTCCTCGCGCTCCTCCACGTGGCGTTCATCGCACCCGAGCTCGCGCGCGATCCGCTCCGTCAGCATCTGGCTCCACAATTTCCACTCCAGCCGCTGGGCGACGGCGCCGGCGATTTCGGCCGCGCCGCTTCCATATTCGCGCTCGAATGTCACAATTCGGATCATGATCTGCCCTCCTGGCTTATCCCACTGCGGCTTCCGAGCCGCCGGCGCGCGGATCGTTCTTCTTGAGAACGAACGTCAGAACGAACATAATGGCGGCGCCGATCGCCAGTAACATGAACGTATCGATATAGGCCAGCGTCTGCGCCTGTCCGCCGAGCTGTTGATACAACCTGGCGTACGCGCTGGCTTGCGAGTCTGGCACGCTGACGCCGGAATGGACCAATTGCGACGCCAGCCCGTTCAAGTCGGTTTGGAACGCCGGGTCATAGTTGGTGGCGTGGTCCACCAGCACGGTCTGGTGAAATTGGGATCGCCGCGCCAGCAGCGTCGTCACCATGGACGTTCCGACGCTGCTGCCGATGTTCCGCATGAAATTCACCATGCCGGCGACGCTATTGCTTTTCTCGGGAGCGATACCGATGAAGACGGCAAGATTAATGGGAACGAAGAGAAAACCGAGCGCGAACGCCTGTGTGATTCGCAGCCACGAGGCGAAACGAAAGCTAATGAGGAGGTCGATCGTCTTCGTCGAATAATACATCGACGCGGCCATGCACAGCCAACCGAAGGCCATGATGTATTTCGCCGGAAACTTGGAAGTAAGCTGGCCCACTATCGGCATTTCAAACAATAACACCACCCCCGAGGCGGACAGGACCAATCCCGCCAACGTAGCGGTATATCCCATCAGCGTTTGTAGCAACTGCGGTATCATTACCAGGCTGGCGAAATACAGCACGCCCAAAGTGAACATCATCAGATTCGCCGTGGCGAAGTTGAAGTTTTTGAACATGCGCACGTCCATAACCGGCGTCTTCTGAAACCATTCCCAGATGACCAGGGAAACCAGGCAAATCGCCGCGGTCACCGCCAGCGTGGTGATGAAATGCGAGCCGAACCAATCGTCTTCCTGGCCCTTGTCGAGCATTATCTGGAGCGCGGCGATCCCCACCGCCAGAAAGCCGATGCCGACGTAATCCAGCTTCACTCCAGCCGTTCTGCGAAGGCTCAAATACGGTGGGTCCTCCACCATGCGCTGCACCAAGAACAGCGCCAGAATACCGACGGGGAGGTTGATATAAAAGATCCAGCGCCAGGTATAGTTGTCGGTGATCCACCCTCCTACGGTGGGACCAACGGTGGGAGCGATTACGGCCGTAATACCGTAGAGAGCGAACGCCAGCCCTCGCTTCTGCGGAGGGAACGTGTCCGCCAGAATGGCTTGCGCCATCGGTTGTAGTCCCCCTCCGCCGGCGCCCTGTATGGCCCGAAAAACGATCAGCGTGCCGAGATTGGGCGCGGCGCCGCACAGAACCGAGCTGACGGTGAATAGCATCATGCATAGCATGAAAAATCGCTTCCGGCCGAAAAAGCCCGCGAGCCATCCGCTAATGGGCAACACGATCGCATTGGCCGCCAGATAAGACGTGAGTACCCAGGTGCTTTCGTCGTTGCTCGCTCCCAAGGCCCCTGCGATGTGAGGCAGCGCCACGTTGGCGATGCTTGTGTCCAGTACCTCCATGAACGCCGCCATGGCCACCACCACCGCGATCAGCCACGGGTTGAATTTCGGCGTCCAGATGGCGGTTCCCGGCGCCGCCGTCAAACTTTCTGTTTCCGCCATGACATGTCCTTTCAGAGCCGCGACCGCCGGGGAGCGGTTAATGGAGATACACTTTCGGTTCCACCGACATTCCTACGCGCAGCAGTTGATCCGCATTCTCTCCCGGGTCCAGATCGATGCGGACCGGAATGCGCTGCACCACCTTCACGTAATTGCCGGTCGCGTTTTCCGGCGGCAAAATGCTGAAGCGCGAGCCACTGGCCCCGCCAATCCCGGTCACCCTGGCTTTGTACACCCGATCGTAAGCGTCCACGGTGAACGTCACGCGCTGGCCGGCCCTCATGTGCTGAAGTTGAGTCTCTTTGAAATTGGCCGTTACCCAGATGTCGTCCAGCGGCACGACGGCCATCAACTGCTGGCCGGGAGAAACATTCTGCCCAACCTCCGTGGTTTTCTTGCCGACGATCCCTGTCACGGGCGAGACGATCGTGCAGTAACTTAAATTCAGCTTTGCCTGATCCACCGCGGCTTTCCTTTGCTCGACCTGCGCCGCGGCGGACTTGGCCTGCGCCTCCCTGGCGGACACCTGCTCCGGTCCGGTGAGCGCGGCTTCAATCGACGCCTCGGCTGTCACGATTTGCTGCTGGGCTTGTTGGATCGCCGCTTGCTGTACCCTGACATTCTGTTCGGCTTGGCGCACCGCCGCCTTGCGCGCTTCCACCGTGGCCTGGTCCGCGGCAGCTTGATCCACAGTGGTGTCATAGATCTGCCGGGCTATCTCGTTTTTGTCGACCAAAAGTTTGTAGCGCCCGACATTATCGGTGTCGGTTTTGTGGGTCGCCTCGGCTTGTGTTACCTGGTACTGGGCGGTTTCAAGCGCGTCCTGCGACGCTTTCAACTGCTGCTGGGCGCTTTCGAGAGCCGCCTCCGCGGAAGCTTTCGAGGCATTCGCGCTTTTGAGCTGACTGCCGGTGTCCCTGGTGGTGATGGGAACCTGGAGGCGGGAGTTGCCCAGCGAAGCCTCGTAGTTGTGTAGATCCGCCTCGGCTTGCTCCAGCGCGACTTCGTAGTCGCGCGGGTCGATGCGCGCCAGCACCTCTCCCGCTTTCACATGCTGCGCATCATTTACGAGCACGTCAACCAGATGTCCCGTGATTCGCGCGCTGATGGGATTGACGTGGCCGTCGATCTGGGCGTCGTCAGTGTCTTCGTAAGTGCTGAAGTAACGCCACAGATAATAACCGCCCACCGCGAGCACAGCGACAATCAGGAAAATCACGACATAGCGGCGGCCTTTCCGCCGCCGGCGGGGAGCGATCCGATCCTTAGGCGTGGCAGGCGCGGCGGTTTGGTCCTGCGGTCCGGTCTTGTTGTTCTCAGCCAATTCAGCCATGGTTACTTCGCCTCCATGAATTTCTGTAATTCTCCTTCGGCGCCGCCCAGCGCCCGTGCTAGTTCGGCTTTAGCCAGATTATGAGCATACAGCGCGGAAATCAGCGTGTTGTTCGCGCTAGCCACTGAGTCCTGCGCCTGCACTACTTCGATATTGTCCGTCACACCCGCGGTGAAGCGGTCGCGCGCCTGAACCAGCGTCTGATTCGACAGGTCAAGATTGTCCCGCGCAACCGCGACTTGGTCGGCAGCCGTCCGCAGATCGAGGAAAGCCGTGCGAACCTCGTAGTCGATCTGGGCGCCGAGATCGGCCAGCTCATCCTGGCGCTGCTTTAAGGCCGCCTTTGCCTGAATCACGTCGCCGGTGATTCGTCCGCCGTCGAACAGATTTACGCTTGCAGATGCCACGAACGTGAATGTTCCATGGGAGTTGGCGGGCGAGGTTCCGATGTCGCCGTAATCCGCTGTCACTTGCGCGGTTGGATAACGCTGCCCGTGCGCCGCCTTCAACGCATCTTCGGCGGCGCGCACTTGAGCTTTGTAGCTCTGGTAATCGGGCCGTCGCGACAGAGCCGCCTCCAGAGCCTGGCCTTGCGTTATGGAGGTCAAGGGAGCAAAAGGCGTGGCTTCCGCAATGGTCAAATTCTGGCCCGGCGGCAAGCCAATGATGCGCCCCAGCGTCAGTTTGTCTTTTTCGAATTGGTTAGTCTGAGCGAGCAGACGCTCTTGCTGCTGCTTCAACTCGACTTGCGCCCTCAGAACATCGATTCCCGCGGCGGTCCCCGCCCGTTGCTGATCTTGAGCCCGATCATAGAGTACCTGCGCCGTTTCCACTTGCGACTGGATCGTCTCCACGCTGGAAGCATCGGCGATGATCAGAAAGTAGGCGTTCGCCGTTGCCTGAACCACCAGGTCGCGCGCATCCTGCACCGAAAGCTGGGCTGCCCGCTCGCTCTGCTGAGAAGAGCGGTAGTTCTTCCTGGCGTTATAGTCGAACGCGGACCACTGACCGTAGGCGCGAGCGTCGGTGTAGTGAAACGGCCCGACGACGGTTGGGATCGAGACGCCGGGAAAGTGGAAATTGAAGCCAAATGATGCCAAATCGATTTGCTCGACATGTCCGCCGACTTCGGCTCTGAACTGCGGCAGGAGAACGCTCAGCGCGCGGACGCGCTGACCTCGTGCCGACTCGCTTGCCGAATCGCTTACCAGCAGTCCCAGGTTCGCCCGCAAAGCTCGCGCGATCGCGTCCTGGAGCCGCAGAGGCACAGGCGTAGACGTGGCGGTCCCGACCGGGACGCTCCCCTGAAATTGGCTCTGTTGCGCTTGTTGAGCGGCGGCCGTCGATAGGGTCAGCCAGATCCCGAGTACCCACCCAAAGCAGGTTTTGATTGTCATGGGGTTTGCTCCCAGAAAGGATTTACGTGTCCGCACAGTCCCTTAGATGACGCACGCACGCGGATGCTGCTCCTCTTAGGACGGCGGGCTTCAACCCCACTATAGATGACTCAAAGCCTCAAGATGACTCTGGACAAAGATCTCGGCTTGGCGATCGACTACGCCGGGGAGCCCGGGCGCGATCGGGCGTTTGAGAGTGGCATCGTATTCGAACGTGCCAAACTGTGCCGGTGCATGTTCCTGTTCCAGGATCCAGACGAAGCGCGGCGATTCAGCCGTCTCCTCCAGGACGGAAAAACGAACGGCGTCGAATGGAGCGGAAGGCGGAAACCTGTCGCAGATTCCGCGAGCGTAACCGCGGTTGCACAACGTCTCCTGACGCTCGGCCGGGGGCTCGAAGAGCGGGTCGGGGCACGCTTGGCAGACCCCAGCATAGGCTACGCCCAACGGCCATCGCGGCGCGTGCAGCCACGGCCCGGTTTCCAGCGGAACTTGCGGAAAAAAATACGGGCATGCCACAGCGTTATGCTAGCAGGGTGAGATTGGAGCTGCCTGCACTTCTTGGCGCGTTGCTCGGCGGGCTGGCGGCTCGTGCACAGCCGCTCCAGGTGTATTCCGAATTCGCGCGCCTGGAGCGCGACGGACGTGTGATCGCGCCGGAGACGCCGCGCGAAATTCTATCGCCGGCACTCGCCCGCAACGCCTACACCTCGTTCCAGGTGGTGGTGCAGGCTGGCGAGCATACGATGTGGCGGTTGCACCTGGGTCAAAATCCCGAAAACGCGGTGCGGTTGACGATCTATCGCGAAATTGGGGCCAGCCTCGAGCGCGGAGAACTGCCTGTAAACGGCCAAGGCCCGCAGATCTTCTGGGTGGATTTGTGGGTTGACCGCGACGCTCCCGTTCAGAGAATCAAGATAGAGCCGGCGCTGTACATCGACGGCGATTGGGTCACCTACCCCATGGAAGCGCGGATCATGGACGCGCGCGTTCCGGATTCGGCGAATCTCCAGCCACTATGCTCGCTACCCAAGCCCGAGGGGCCGAATCTGATCGCTGCGCTGCAATTTCGCAATGCAGCTCAGGACGGCGGCTTGGCCGCGCAAATCTCCGAGTCCGAGCGCAACAAGCTGCGTGCCTTCTGCGAGACTCCGCTCACCGAGGGCTACTTCCGGATTCGCGACCACTTGTTCAGGATGCGTTAAGAGCGGATCAGTCGAGCGACGGCTTTACGGCCTGGTCAATCACGAACCTCTCGACCGGTCCCTTTGAGCGTCCGAGTTTCAATCCCATCTCCGAAACGAACCGGAGGAAGGAATCGGAATTGTCTGTATAGTTCGGTTCTTCGTCGGGCACGGCTTGCCTATAATCGAACGATCCCCTTATCCCCGTTTGGTCCACTACCGGAGCGTGCAAAACGAAATCTGCCGCAAACTTCGCCAACTGTGGCATCGAAGTCGTAAAGATACCCCACGTACCGCCAGCGTAACCGATGCTCCCGAAAAGCTCTGGCGCGCTGCCGTCATCCTTGGTGGGAATCTCCGTCGGCCGCATCCGAAGCTGTTTTCCGTTTCGCTTTAGCGTGAAGACGGTTCCTGTTCTCATTTCCCGATGAAGCTTCAACTGAAAGCGATCGATCAGCCGGGCCCGCAGCATTTCACGCAAACGTTCGTCTTCGATTCCGAACAAGGTGTAGCGGAGATTCTTGATGCTCGACTGCACGCTCTCCGGCGGCTTAGCCTCAATGTTGTACTCGTCCTTGTCAATCCAAGCGGGCCCACCGGAGATTTGCCAATACGACAATCGAAAAGCTGTGGTAATAGAGCCTTCAGGCTCAATCCGGAGGCGACCAACCTTCCCCCCGGATGGACCTTAACTCCCACCGAATGCGGAATGTCGGGATCGGTCAGCCTTATGCTTGCAACTTCGAATTCAAATGTTGGCGAAGAGGACTTCCCTTGAGCCGCGACGCGCTGCGCGGTGGGATAACAGACCAGGAGCGAAAGAATGGCCGTCCGAAACATCCTCTGGACGCGCACCATACACGTATGCTAGTGTACTGAAAAAAGGCTCACCAGTATAGTCGGCGAGTCCAGCCCTATTGTTGCTTGCCTTTACCGTCGGCCTGAGCTAGCTGCCGGGCTAGAGCGGCCTCGAAGCTCTTTTCGAACTGGTCCACGTGCGCCTTGTAGCCTTCGGGATCGACGAAAGGATTGGGATCTCCCGGCCCTCGCTTCTGTAGCTTCTCGTACTTCTCGGCCATGTTGTAGAAGGACGCGTGAGAGCTAAGGAACACCTCTACCGGGAACGTACGGGCCTTCTTGTAGGTAGAGCGCATGTCTTCGACGATATTCGGGTAATCCTTGTTATTCACGTATCGAAGGGCCTGGCCGTTCAAGCTGCACTCAATGAACGTGTAGTAGGTCTTGCCATCTTCCTTAAGATTCGTGCTCCAGGCGAGGCATCCCTTCGTGTGACCGGGCAGCACGTGCGCCGTGAGCGTCGATCCACCAAGCGTCACTGTGTCGCCCTCGTCCACCAACCGGTCGATGGGATGTTCCTTGCCTCCCGTACGAAAGTTTCTGGTGTCGGGCGCATCCAACCGCCCGACCACTACTTGCGCGCCCGTCAATTCCTTCACCAGCGCGTCTCCCCCCACGTGGTCCGGATGGGCGTGGCCCGCGATCAGGATTTTGATGTCGCTGAACTTGAACCCCAGCTTCTCTACGCTCGCGCGGATGACGGGGACCGAAGACTCGTAGTCGCTGTTCATCAGAATGTTGCCTTGGGGCGTGACGATCAAATAGGAAGACAGCTCCTTAGTCCCCACATAGTAAAGGTTATCCATCACCCGATGAGGCGGGAAGGGATCGTTCCAACCCGCAGGTACGCGCTCCTGCTGAGCGAACGCGACCATCACGAACGCGACCATCACGAACGCAAGAAGCGGAAACAGGGCGACGGCCGGCAACATGAATTTGCGCATGATCACAGGAACTCCTCGCGGCCGGAACCGGCCGGTGGCTTATTTCTTGTCGTCTTCTTTACCGTAGCTCGAGCCCGTGTCCAGCTTGCGGCCATCAGGCAACTCGATACTGCTGGAGTTGGCGCGAAGAGAACCGTCCTTGGCGGCGTGTCCATTGACGACGATCCTGGTTCCCGGCGGAAGCGAATTCCGGTTCCAGCCGTTTCTCAAGAGAACGCCGGGCGCTCCACCTTCCACCGCCCATTGCTCCGTCTTGCCTTCCGAATTTTTGACATCGATGAACAGCCAGGTGTGCGGGTTCGACCACTCCATCTTCGCGACTGTACCTGACAGCCTGACCGGCTTGTTCGCATCGAACTCGGCGGAAAAGGAATGGTGGGCCAATACGGGGAACGCCGCCGCGATCAGCAGCCCGGCTGCTCCCAAGGTGCTTGTCAGTGTACGATTCATAACTCTGTCTCCTATTTCTTCGGCTCCGCGGCGGGCCGGGGCGTTTCGACTGCGGGCTTTGCTGGCCCTTGCGAAGCGGCGTTCGACGGCAGCTGGAGATGCATCAGATCGCTGTACAGAAGTTTATCGGCGAATGTCACGCACTTATGCTCCAGCAGTTCTGCGTTCTGCTCAATCGAACGATACAGCGGCATCTCGATAGTCCATGGCCTCGAGAACGTCATTGGGTCTTCTAGCGTTGCTTCGTAGCGGATGTGGTCTGGATCGAGAAGCGTAAAACGCTCCGTCACCTTCAACTGATTACTGTGAAAGTTGCCTGCGCGGTCCAACCATGTTTTGTCGTTCTGGCCGATAGTGGTCACCACCAGCGTCTTCCCATCCCAGTTCCCCATGGACTTGCCCATCCAGGTATCTATGGGCGGCTCCGAATGATCCTTCATATAGATGATCCGGTTGGTGGCCTCGAACGGGTAAACCATCAGCAAGTCCGCGTCAGCCGCGCCCTGGAAAATCTGGAACGGCATGTTGTGGTAAGTGACGCGCGGAACTCCCAACATGTAGCATTTGGCTTCGGGGTCCGCCGCGGGCCAGTTGGCGCGGTTCTTATTGCGCTGTTCGAGCGCCTGCGGCAGATAGGGGATGGTTCCACCGCCCTTGATCACGCTCTTGGCGGCCGGGATCGCGGCAATGGCGCCCATCGGCCAAAACTCATCCAGAGCCTCCGCGTTGTGCGCTTCCACGTTCCAGTAGGCGGTGTTGAGCGCCTGCCAGATGCCGTTGAAATTAGGATGGCCTCCGATGGTCGCCGGCCTCGGGGTCCTGGACTCCGGGGAGTTCAGTTCCTGGGCTCCAACGGACGAGATCAGCGCCACGGCCAGCATCACGCCCAAAAATCGATTTCGCATAACAGAATCGTCCCAAGCATACCACGCTCGACTGGACTAGATCCTCCTGACTCCTGACCTCTGACTTCTGACTCCTGACTTCTGACTCCTGACTCCTGACTCCTGACTCCTGACCTCTGACTTCTGACTCCTGACTTCTGACTCCTGACTCCTGACTCCTGACTCCTGACTCCTGACTCCTGACTCCTGACTTCCGACTCCTGGTTGCGGTTTGCCCGCCCAACCCGAGCAAGGTAAACTTAATCGACGGACGGGTATCGACGAACAAGCGTCCGGCGGCATCAATCCCGCAGAGGAGTCGTAAAATGATCAGACGGATTCTGGCTCTCGGTGCAATCGGCATCGCGGTCGGCTTCGCGCAAAACTCAGGCGTGCGGAGTTCGATCCCGCAAGCGGCGCAGGGCAAGCAGCCGTCCGCAGCCGAGACGAAGACCGATCAAAAGAAGGCCGATCAAAAATGGACGCTGCCGAAAACGCCCTGGGGTGAGCCCGACCTGCAGGGCCTTTGGCCTCTGAACCATTTGATCGCGGTGCCATTGGAGCGGCCGCGGCAATACGGCACGAAGGCTAATTTGACCGATGACGAAGTCGCCAAGGCGCAAACGGCGCTAGAGGCGCGCAATAAACGGTTCGAAGGCGGAGCGATTCCCGTGGCGGACACCTCAAACCGGGTGATGCGGCAAACCTCTCTGATCGTCTATCCACTCGACGGCCGATTCCCCGGCCTCACGGAATACGGGAAGAAGCTCCAGGCTGAGATGAAGAGCAGCTACCGTCCGGGCCAGACCGTGTTCGACAACGTGGACGATTTCAGCGCATGGGACCGCTGCATTACCCGCGGCCTCCCCGTATCGATGGAGCCTCGTAATTACAACAACGGCATTCGGATCATGCAATCGCCGGGCTACGTGGTGATCGTGCTTGAAATGGCGCATGAGGCCCGTGTTATCCCCACCAACGGCATGCCGCCGCTTGACTCTCACATAGAGCAGTGGATGGGCGAGTCGCGCGGCCACTGGGAGGGCAACACGCTGGTGATCGAGACAAAGAATTTCAACGGCCTGGTGGGTCTGACCAGCGCGGGTGTGCCCGGCTCTCCCGGCCCCCTGCAGCCCGCAACTCCGGCCATGCGCGTGATTGAGCGGTTTACCCGCACCGCCCCCGACACCATACAGTTCACGATGACGGTCGACGATCCCACCGTACTGTTGAGCCCCCTCACCATCGCGTATCCGATGTATCTCGACAACAAATATGAGATGTTCGAGTACGCCTGCCACGAGGGCAACACCGCCGTGCGCAATTACATCGAAACGTCGCGTTACGAGCGCACTCATCCCAAGAACTAATCCGGTTTTCAGGCTGGAATGCGCGAGTTTCTCCAAAGCCCTGGCCATATGGGCGGGTTTGAGGCCGCGGTAATCCGCGGTATATCATAAATCCCGGGAGGAGCGCCTATGTTTGGTTCCGAAGTGCTGGATGTAGCGATTGGAATCCTGTTCGTGTATCTCACGCTGAGCCTGATCTGTTCGGCGATTCAGGAAGGCATTGCTGCTTTCTTCAAGCTGCGCGCGAAGGATCTATACCTGGGGATCCGCAATCTTTTGAACGATCCCAAGGGCTCGGGCCTGGCGCAGGACTTCTATAATCACCCGATTATAGACACGCTTTTTCCCGGCCCGTATCAACCGGGAAATCACGACAATCTCCCCTCATATATTCCGTCCCAAGCCTTTGCGCTGGCGATCATGGACTTGGCCGCGCCGCAGGCTACCCCGGCGCCCGCTCCTTCTGGAGGAGATGCCGCGCCCCCTTCGCAATCCCTGCGAGACGCGATAGCTGGCTCGACCACGCTTTCGCCGAAAGTGAGCCAGGCGTTGCTCTCGCTCGTAAACGCCGCGGGCAACGACGCCGCTAAGGCCCGCGACAACATTGAGCAATGGTATAACCACGCGATGGAGCGCGTCGCCAGCCTCTACAAACGAAAAACGCAGGCGATCATTCTCTGCGTAGGAGCGGTGCTCTGCGCGGCGGTGAACGCGGATTCGATCGGCCTCGTGAACTCCCTTTCCACCGATAAAGCGATTCGCGATTCATTGGTGGCGGCCGCAAGTAAATCCGCTCCGGCGCCCGCTTCGGCAACCGCGCAAAGCGATTTCCAATTAGACCTCGCCCGCATCCGGACCTCGGGACTGCCGATCGGTTGGATGCTCCAAGCCGCGCCCGGAGACCTTCGCGCGATTCCGAATTCAGTGGGAGATTGGGCGCAAAAAATCATCGGCATCCTGTTAACTCTCGCGGCGATCTCCCTCGGCGCCCCGTTCTGGTTCGATGTGCTGAGTAAGGTCACCGTGATCCGCTCGGCCATCAAGCCTTCCGCTCCGGCCCAGAACTAAGGCATAAAATGAGGCCGGTTCTGCTCAGCGCTCGTATCGGATTCAAACTGTGCCGCCCGTCAGAAATTCCAGTGCTTTGTCTTGTGGCCGAATTCCCTTATTCTTCCTGCGCATTTGTCGCCTCCTAGTTTGACTGACGCATGGTTATTGCCTCCCGCTCTATTCACTGGAAAGCGGAACGAAGGCGTGAGCCATGACGTAGTCGGCCACGGCGATTCCCAGGGCCGATCCGTCGACGCAGGCGGTTCGAAAGTGGATGCCTCCGAATACGCGTGCATTCATCACCTCTTCCAATGCGGCTGAGAAGCTGTGGAATTCGCGAACGACGCCGGGCATTGCTTGGGAGGTCACACCAAAATTAACCTCCTCGCCGAAGGTGTTCGACAATATGCGCCCGGCTGCGCCGCTCACGCAGGAGTGCGCGGACGGGTACTCCGGAAAAGG
>DATDGT010000142.1:0-17242 GCA_036521975.1 Bryobacteraceae bacterium | reverse complement strand
GCCGTTCGAGCCCAGGTAAGGTTCTTCGCGTTGCGTCGAATTGAACCACATGCTCCACCGCTTGTGCGGGCCCCCGTCAATTCCTTTGAGTTTCAGCCTTGCGACCGTACTCCCCAGGCGGCATACTTAACGCGTTAGCTCCGGCACAAACCAAATGAATGGCTCACACCAAGTATGCATCGTTTAGGGCGTGGACTACCAGGGTATCTAATCCTGTTTGCTACCCACGCTTTCGTGTCTCAGCGTCAGAAATGGTCCAGAAAGCTGTCTACACCACAGGTGTTCCTCCCGATATCTACGCATTTCACCGCTACACCGGGAATTCCGCTTTCCTCTCCCATCCTCGAGCACTCCAGTTTTCGGCGCACCCTCCCAGTTGAGCCGGGAGATTTCACACCGAACTTAGAGCACGGCCTACACACTCTTTACGCCCAGTAATTCCGAACAACGCTCGCTGCCTACGTATTACCGCGGCTGCTGGCACGTAGTTAGCCGCAGCTTCTTCTTCGGGTACCGTCATTATCGTTCCCGTCGAAAGAGCTTTACACCCCGAAGGGCTTCATCGCTCACGCGGCGTCGCTGCATCAGAGTTTCCTCCATTGTGCAAGATTCCCCACTGCTGCCTCCCGTAGGAGTCTGGCCCGTGTTTCAGTGCCAGTGTGGCCGTGTGCCCTCTCAGGCCGGCTACCGATCTTCGCCTTGGTGGGCCATTACCCCGCCAACCAGCTAATCAGCCGCGGACTCCTCCTTCGGCGCCTTTCGGCTTTCCTCTTGCGAGCGTATGCGGAATTGTCCCCAGTTTCCCGGGGGTATTCCCCACCAAAGGGTAGATGATCCACGTGTTACTCACCCGTACGCCACTTTACTTGGGATTGCTCCCTTTCTCGTGCGACTTGCATGTGTTAAGCGCGCCGCCAGCGTTGATTCTGAGCCGGGATCAAACTCTCGTTTGAACCGTTAGAAAGCACAGGCTAAAGCCTGTGCGACAATTGCTTCAGCTTGAACTCAGATTTACTGACGAATTGCTTCTACTCACAGCTTCTTGACCCACTCCCTTGCGGTCGCGGCTCGGAAGCTGCTTTCGCGTCCAACCGGATTGTCAAAGATCCGCGCACCCCAGCGAGCGATCCTTCGAAAGCCCGAGAGATGCCGCCTCGAAACTCTTTGCACACAACGCATTTCTAGTGTGCGCTTAAACTTTACCGCGCACAACGCATCCGCTGTGCACTTCAAATTCAAATTTTTGGGCGCGGGGGACTTACATCCCGATCCGCTACCGGAAAAAGATCTGGGCGGCCTGGAAGCGGCCTACCTCATACCGCGGCGGGGAGATTCCCCAAACCGCTATCTGCTAATGTAGCAAACCTTTCGAGCTTTGGCAAGTGTCTATAAAGATTTTTAACAGAAAGATGTTTATCTTTTGGATTTAATGGTTTGGATCGTGGTGGTCAGATGTCCCAGTTAGGGATGTAGCGAGTTTGGGACTCCTTCCAGCGGCGGACCAATTCGGCGAAAGTGGTTTGGTCGAGGATGCCGTCGACGGCGGCATCTACGCGGCGCCAGAGATCGGAGAAAATCTCGGGCCCGCGGTGTGCATTTTGGCCGTTCTCCAGGTAGCGCAATGCCTGACCCACGGTGATCTGGTCGGCGGCGCGGGCCAAACGGTAACCGCCCTCGGCACCGCGACGCGATTCCACGAAACCGCCCCGTTTCAGGCTGGCGAGAATCAATTCCAGGAACTTCTGCGGGATTTTCTGACGTCGAGCGATGTCGGCGATTTTGACCGGCTCGCCAGGAGATTGCATAGCCAGATCGAGTATCGCCAGCAGAGCGTATTCGCTCTTCACCGAAATGTTCATCGGATTCCCGATTCTTAAATTAACATTTGGGGGCGATAGAGGTAGGCTTCAAATGCGCGGAGGCGAGATCCATCTCAGGAACTCGCCTCAAACATCTTCCCTCAATTTAAGGGCGAACCGGGTGAGGTTCGTTCGGTCCGTTCGTCGTAACCGTCCGTCCCAGGGGCATTGCGTTCAGCGCCGCATTGGGATATGATTTGAAGCCATGAGTGGTGTGCGATTGACCTTTGCGGCTTCGATCCTGGGAATGGCGGCGTGGGCCGCTCCCAATTCCACGGTCACCTTCAACAAAAATGTGCTGCCCATTTTGCAGAAGAACTGCCAGAGCTGCCATCGACCTGGCGAAGTGGCGCCGATGTCGCTTCTCACCTATACCGATGCGCGGCCGTGGGCCAAGGCGATGAAAGCCGCCGTGGTTAGCCACAAGATGCCGCCGTGGTTCGCCGAGCCGGTGGCCAATCATTTCGCCAACGATCGCACGTTGAGCCAGGCTGATATCGCCACCATCGTCGCCTGGGCCGATAGCGGGGCTCCGGAAGGCGATGCCAAGGATAGACCTGCGCCGTTGGTGTTTCAGGACGGCTGGGATGTGAAGCCGGACATCGTGGTGGAAATGCCCGAGGAATTCCATCTGCCGGCTACCGGCACGATCAACTATCAGTACATCCGCGTCAAGGGCAATTTCGACCACGACTTGTGGGTGCGCGCGGCGGAGATGCGGCCCGGCAATCCGGCGGTTCTGCATCACGGCAAAGTGTGGGTGGTTCCCCCGGGATCGCAATGGATGGCTGACGCCGAATACGGCGTTCCTTACGAAGGACAGGAAACCGGGCGGAACACAGCGGGCGACGGCAACGATATCCTGGGCAAGTTCAATCCTGGGCTGGGATCGCAGAATTTCAGCATCGGGGGCGCGGCGAAGTTCATTCCCAAGGGTTCCGACCTGGTTTTCGAGCTGCATTACACCGCGACCGGCAAGCCCACCACGGATCGATCCAAGCTCGGAATCGTGCTGGCGAAGAACGTGCCCGAGCAGCGCTTCTATCTTTCCGCGGGACCGACCGCTTCGAACCTGGTGATCCCGCCCGGCGACGGCAGCGCCGAGGTGGTGAGCGAAGTGACCGTCTCACTGGATGACGTCAAGCTGGTGTACGCGCAGCCGCACATGCATCTACGCGGCAAGGATTTCGAGCTGCGGCTGATCTATCCCACCGGCGAAAGCCAAACGGTGTTCAAGGGCAAGTTCGATTTCAACTGGCAGCTTGGCTACGATTTCGCCAAGCCGATTCCGCTTCCCAAAGGGACTCGCGTCATCGGCATTTCCCACTTCGATAATTCCGCCAACAATCCGTTCAATCCGGATCCCACGAAGGAAGTCCGCTGGGGGCCGCAGAATTGGGATGAGATGAGCAACTGCTTTATCGGACTCATCTTTTCGGTGAACGACGATCAGTCGAAACTGTTCCGCCGCTCGGGGCCGAGCCTGCTGCCGGCGGGGAGATCCGGCCCGAGTTTGGCGGCTTTGGATTTGGGGCGCTGATTAGCTGATTATCGGGTGCGTATTCGCAGGCATGCTCAATCATTGGGTATGCCATACTCAAAACAGGGTGCGTCCTGAAACACGCGTTGTTCTTACAGGTGCAAGACCTGTCCGCGTAGACGCCGGAGACCCCTACGATCATCCTTAAGCCGTGTGCAGAAAACCGCATGCACGGCTTGAAAGGGGAAATTAGAAACGGGCTGGCGTTTGCCGGCACGCTCTAAGAAATTCTACCAATGAATTCACAGGCCGCGGCAGAGCAGACTGCGGAGCAGAACCATCACAAGCCTGAACTAGGGGCCAGTCTGGCGGTCTTGTCGCTCGGCGCACTCGGTGTAGTATTTGGTGATATCGGCACCAGTCCTCTTTACACGTTGCGGGAATGCATGACGGCGGCGGGCGGGACGAAAGCGACCACGGCGGATCTATTCGGAATACTGTCGCTGATGTTTTGGTCTCTGATCATGGTGGTCACGGTGAAATATTTGACCTTCGTGATGCGGGCCGACCACCATGGCGAAGGAGGAATCTTTGCGCTGCTTGCCGTCGTGCCCGAGCGATTCCGCGCGACGGCGGCCAAAACCGGCAAGGTCACGGGAATGGCGTTGCTCGCGGTCATCGGTGCGGCGCTGCTTTACGGCGACGGCGTGATTACGCCGGCGATTTCCGTGCTAAGCGCGGTTGAGGGGCTTGCTATAGCGAGTCCGCGGTTGTCGCCTGTAGTGGTGCCGCTCACTTGCGTGATCCTGGTCGCGCTCTTCTCCATCCAGCGGCGCGGCACCGGCGATGTCGGCAAGTTGTTCGGACCGGTAATGGTGGTGTGGTTTTCGGTGCTAGCCGCGCTGGGCGTGTTTCACATCGCCAGGAATCCGCAAATCCTGGCGGCGCTTTCTCCGTTGCACGCAATTGCTTTTTTCGTACGGCATGGGCTCCGTGGCGCTCTCATTCTTGGATCGGTCGTTCTGGTGGTGACTGGCGGCGAGGCTTTGTACGCCGACATGGGCCACTTTGGATTGCGTCCTATCCGGCTCGCCTGGACCGGGTTCGTCTTGCCGTCCCTGGTGCTCGGATACTTCGGGCAAGGCGCGCTATTGTTACGCGAGCCGAAGGCTATCGGGAATCCGTTCTTCGCGCTCGTGCCCGAAGGATGGCCGACGCTCTTGTTGGTTCTGCTTTCGAGCGCAGCAACGGTAATCGCGTCGCAAGCTCTGATCTCGGGAGCATTCTCCCTAACCCGTCAGGCGATGCTACTGGGATACCTGCCGCGCGTGACGGTGAAACACACCGCGTATCATACCGAAGGTCAGATCTACATCCCCGAGGTGAACCGCTTGCTTGGTATCGGATGCATTCTGCTGGTGCTGACCTTCCGTGAATCGGTGAAATTGGCAGCCGCCTATGGAATCGCCGTCACTGGGACTATGGCGATCACGTCCATTCTCTACTTCATTGTGGCCCGATATACCTGGGGGTGGCCACGCTGGAAAGCGGGGTTGATCCTGGCTCTGTTCTTGTGTTTCGATTTTCCATTCTTCGCGGCGAATCTGTTCAAATTTTTCGAAGGCGGCTATGTACCTATGCTCATTGGAGCGGCGCTCATCGCGGGGATGCTGATCTGGAGCCGCGGCCGCACGGCCCTGATGGACCGGTATTCCAGCCGGTATGCGAGTTTCGAGCAAGCGCGTCCGCTGATAGACCGGGGGCTTTCGTCGCGCGTTCCAGGAACAGCGGTATTTCTTGCTCCCAGTTCCGACCACGTTCCCCCGATCCTGGTGCATCACGTGGAGCGCAGCCGATCGCTGCATCAAACGGTTGTGCTGCTCACGGTGAAAGAAGCAGCGACTCCCGAGGTACCGGAAGAATCCCGCTATCGGATTGATACGCTCAGCGAAGGATTTTATCGAGTGATCGTCTGGTTTGGATATATGGAGGAACCACTGCTACTACCCGTCTTGCATGCGATATCGCAGCGTGAACACCTCCCACTCGA
The DNA here is from genome assembly GCA_036521975.1 of Bryobacteraceae bacterium. Classification (GTDB taxonomy): domain Bacteria; phylum Acidobacteriota; class Terriglobia; order Bryobacterales; family Bryobacteraceae; genus Palsa-187. Next base: position 11,853 of record DATDGT010000142.1, on the reverse strand, counting down.
TGCCGCTAACGCCACGTACTACATAGGCCGCGAGACGATTATTGCTAAGGATGGCGGAATCCAGCGCGTGCCCGAAGCGATTTTCTCCTATTTGAACCGCAATGCAGTTCACGAGGAGAGGCGTTATGGAATGCCATGTCAGCAGGTAGTTGAGATCGGGACACAGATCTATTTATAGGACCTGAAAATTCAACCTTTGGCGCCTATTTAGCTGGCGCGTACTAACTGCAGAGAACTGAATTGTCTCCTGCACCCAATGCCGTGCAGCGGGTCAACTTTCGTCCAAGCGTGCCCGCCTGAACCGCGCGCCGGCGGATTTCAAATCCGGCGCTCCTCTGACGGGACGACTACGGCCTTGACTTCCGCGGGGCGGACGGCATAGCATAACAGGAGTTTCTTCAGAGGGAGGTTTTTATGCGACTGTTGAGGATCGCGGTGTGTTTCTCGCTGGGTGCGGCCGCTCTGTTCGGGCAAGCCGCGACGGGAACTATTTCAGGAACCGTGACCGATCCGGCGGGGGCGGTGGTGGCCAACGCTCAAGTTGAGGTTCGAAATACCGAAACGAATGTCCCCTATCCCACCGTGACCACCGGCGCCGGCGATTACACGGTTCTTCGGCTGCCGCCCGGCCCGTACAGCGTGACGGTTACGGCGCCGGGATTTAAAAAGCTGGTGCGAGGCGGCCTGGCGGTGGACGCGGGGCAGGTTCTGCCGCTGGATTTAACCCTGGAAGTCGGCTCCGCGTCTGAATCGGTGACGGTGACGGCGGAGGCGACGTTGCTCAAGACGGAATCCGGGGATGTGGCGCATAACGTCACGCTGGAGCAGTTGGACGATCTGCCCGTTCTTGGCATTGGCACGGTGAACGCGGGAAGCAACGGCATTAGGAATCCGTACAACGCCGCGGCATTTTTGCCGGGCGTGAACTACTTTGCGAATTTCAATATGATCGTCAACGGCGCGCCCACCAACACCGCCGGCTATCGCATCGAGGGTATGGACAATACCAACCACACGGTGGCCTACGCCATCATGCAGAACATGCCGAATGCGGACGCCATTCAGGAGATGGCGGTTCAAACCAGCAACTATATGCCGGAATTCGGACAGGCGGGCGGCGGACTGATCAACATCACGATGAAGTCGGGCACGAACCAGTTTCATGGAGGCGTTTTCGAATATTACGTGAATGAATTTATGAATGCCGGCGATCCCTTCTCGTTCAATAACGGCACGCCGGGAGATCCCTCTGGCGGCAAATACCGGCCCGTGAACCGCCGCAACGACTATGGAGGAACTTTCGGCGGTCCCGTATGGATTCCGAAGATATATAACGGGCACGACAAGACTTTTTTCTTTTTTTCCTACGAACGGTTTAAGGAAGATCAAGCCCTGACGTTCCCCACCACCACGCTGCCGAACGCGATGTATCAGGCGGGCAACTTCTCCGCGATTTCGCCGAACGGCGGAGCAGGATTCAACCCGGCGCTGGGAGTTCCCGCCACGGCGATCGCCACCGATGCAATGGGGCGTCCCGTTTTTGCCAACGAAATTTACGATCCGCTGACGCGCTCGACCGTCAACGGCACCGGAATCGCGAATCCGTTTCCGAACAACATGATTCCGCTCACGCGATTCAGCCCGGTGGCCGTCGCGATTCAGAACGTGTTGCCAGCGCTTTCAAACGGCAATTTATATGACAACTACGACGGCTACAACCTGGGCCAGCGCATCACCGACATTCCTTCCATCAAAGTGGATCAAACGCTTGGCGCGAAGCAGAAAATCTCGTTCTATTACCATCACACCAACACCGCCGCCCAATACACCCTGCCGAACGGCAATGCGGACGGCTTGCCGGTTTTGCTCACGGGAGCGCGCGGCTCGATTCCGATCGGCGGCCCCACGTATAGGCTCAATTACGATTACTCGGTGACTCCCACGCTGCTGGCTCACGCCGGCGTGGGTTACTCGATGATTTATTTCTACGATCATAGTCCGGAGACGGAGGAAGGCAAGACTGTCAATTGTCTGACCTTATTGGATCTTCAAGGTTGCGAAGGCAGCTACAATTTTCCGACGATCGTTAGTGGAAACGTCACCAGTCCGCAGGCGCTGGGCGGGATGCAGCAGTTGGGCAATGCGCTGGCGCATACAGCTACCCACACGGAGCGGCCTTCTTCCAACGCAAATCTCACGTGGATTCACGGCGGGCATACCCTGAAATTAGGAGCGGAAGCATGGTGGCAGGCGCAAATCACCGCGCCGCCCACGGGCGTGGGGCTGACCTTCTCGGGCATTTCGACGACCACCGGATCCGTCAGCAACACAGGCGCGGGCGCTACCGGTATTCCTGCTTCGCTCTCCACCGGGGCCTACACCGAAGGCTTCCCGTACGCGAACTTCCTGCTCGGCGATGTTACTGCCGCCACGCAATACGCGCCGGTGGACGCGCGCATGTTCAAATCTCAATGGGCGCTTTTTGCCCAGGATTCGTGGAAGGTGACGCGGCGGCTAACCGTGGATTACGGCGTGCGTTGGGATTACGCCACGGCGGCCCAGGAAGAATATGGCCGCTCCGCCGATCTCGGCACAAGCGTGCCCAACCCGGCCGCGGGAGGGCGGCTGGGAGCTCCGATTTTCCAAGCGACCTGCAACTGCACCTTTGTTTCGAACTATCCATATGCGGTGGGTCCGCGGCTCGGCATCGCTTATCAACTGGATTCAAAGACGGTGTTCCGGGGCGGTTGGGGATTCGCGTATGGATTTGCGCCGGACATCAGTCAGCAAAATACCGCCGATATTACGAATACTCCGAGCGGCATCAACGCCTATCTTCCGCTCAACGTGCCAGGAACGGTTCCTCAACCCGTGTGGCCGAATTTCAGCGTGAGCCAGACCCCTTTGCCGGGCGCGATCACTAGCGGTTTCCTGGCGTATCTGGATCCTGGAGCTTCGCGTCCTCCGCGGCAAAATCAGTGGAGCATTGGAGTGCAGCGTGAAATTACGCGGAACATGGTGATCGAAGCGGCGTACGTGGGCAACCGCGGGGTGTGGTGGAGCGGGCCCCTGGGATATTTGAATCAAGTGTCGCCGGGAGCGTTCGCAGCGTTTGGTTTGTCGCCTTACACCAATGCCACGGACAACCTGTTGCTGGGTGACGCGCTATCCAATGCGGCCGTAGTGGGTCGAATAGGGACCATTATTCCCTACGCCGGCTACGCCACCAGCAATACGCTGCTGAACGCGCTGCGTCCTTACCCACAGTTCAGCACGATTGCGGTGCAGAATTCGCCCACCGGAAACACGTGGTACGATTCGCTGCAAATGAAGGGAACCAAGCGGCTCTCCCACGGATTGCAGGTGAACGGCACTTTCACGTGGTCGCGGGCATTCGTTAGAATCCGTCCGAATCTGTACGTGCCCTCGGAAAAGTCGATTCAACCCACCGATCAGCCTTTCTTGTTCAACTCCAATATCGTATACACGACGCAAAGCTGGTTTAGCAGCCGGATCGTCAACAATGCGGTGCGCGATTGGAATTTCGGCGCTTTTCTACAATACGGCAGCGGCTTGCCTCTTACGCCGCCCACCGCGACCAACACCAATTACATCGGCGGGAGCGAAGATTTCCGCGTGCCGGGGCAGCCGCTATATCTCAAGAATCTGAACTGCGGCTGCATCAATCCGTACAGCGATGTGGTTTTAAATCCCGCCGCCTGGGCGGTTCCGGCCAACGGGACGTTCGGTCCCGCGACGGGAACCTATTACGGCGATTTCCGCCAGGCCCGGCGTCCCCAGGAGAATTTCAACTTTGGCCGCACGTTCAAATTCGGCGCGGAGCGGAGATATGGGCTCCAGATTCGAGCGGAATTCACGAATATTTTCAATCGCCTTCAAATCGGCAACCCGAGCACGACGGCTCCGGTGTCGGCGCCGGCCAAGAACGTGTACGGGCAATACACATCGGGGTTTGGTACGTACAATCTGACGGTGTTGGGCCCGCAGACGGCTCCGACTTACACGCAGAACGCGGTGGTGGGGCAGTTGTATGCGCTGCCTCGCACGGGGACGCTGATCGCAAGGATTACGTTCTAGGGTTGCGCGGCCGGCTCGCGCGGAGGATTGGGAGCGCGGCTCACGTTGCCGCGATACGCTTCTTCAATCGTGACGTGATTATCATCGAGGATCGTGCCGGTGGCCCGCTCCAAGGCGATTTTTGCCTTGGTGTAAGCACTCTTCGCCGCGACCTCAGTCGAGCGGGCTTGTGCGAGCGCCGTTTGATATTGAATCACCAGCAGATTCGTCGAAAGACCGACATCGAACGTCTGCTGTTCCACGTCGACGGACTGCTCCTGAAAGCGGCGCGCGCCTGGAGCAAGTTTTGTTGCGCGTCGGCGACTTCCAATCGCACCTGATCCTGGAACTGCTGCTGGCGCACCTGCGCCTGCCGAACCTCGAGTTCGTCCCTGACCGCATCTGCCTGAGCCACGCGATTCCGCAACGGCAGATTCAATTGTAGGCCGATGCCGTACGACGGATAGTTGCGCTGGAAGATCTGGCCGAGCGTTGTGCTGTAACCGCCGGCGGTGACGTTCGTCAAGGAAACCGTGGCGATCGGATTCAGATCGCCCGCTAAGCCGCTGTTCTGCACGGTCCCGACGAGGTTCAATTGCGGTTTGACGGCATTGAGCGAGCCTTCGAGGCTGATCTGCGAATTTTCAACTTGAACGCCCGCGCTTGCCAGATCCGGACGGTTCCGGATCGCTTCCGTGAGAAGTTGCTCGAGCGTCGAATCGGATTCCTGCTCAGGCACGCTTAGGGTCTCCGTAGGGACGATATGGGCTTGGAGTAGCTGCGGATCTGCCAGTCCTCCGCGAGTCAACACCGTTTTGAGAATGAGTTCCTGTTGCCGGACGAGGCCTTGCGCCGTGACGAGCGCCTGCCTGCTTGCGGCGACCACAGCGTTCGCACGAGTCAGTTCGATGGGCGCTTGCTGGCCTTGGTCAACCTGGTTTTTGTTGTCTTCATACAAGCGCTGGGCCCGGAGAAGCGATTCCTCTTTCACCCTAAGATCCTCGTTGAGACTGACCAGATCCGCATACAGGCGGGCGATCCCGGCGACGGTGTCAATCACCTGCTGGCGAAAGATCAGATCGGCGACCTTACGATTGTTCCTTGCGATCCGGATGAATCGTCTGTTCATGGCGGTACCAAAGCCTTGGAGCAGCGGCTGCGTGATGGTGAAACCGAGGCTGGAATCGACAAACGGATTGTACGTATAGCGCGTTGCATTGGTCGAATAACGGCTGTCATTGAACTGGACGTTCAGTTGAGCTCCCGACGCAAAACCCTCGCTCAGCCCGGCATTAGCATTGAAGTCATTTTGCGCCAGCCTATTTGAGCCGGTGGTGACACTCGAATACTCGGGAGTGGTCAGATGTTGCCAATTCAGGAGCCCGGAGAACAGCGGATCGTATTGCGGAATTGCGGTCCCGTTCGAAAGCACGCCGGCGATCGACAGGTTATTCTGCTGCTGGCTGATGAGCGCCAGATCGGGAAAATTCGTATTCACCAGAGGCGATGGCGTCGAGCCGGATGTCAGATTTGTCACCAGCGGTCCATTCGGTCCGCCGACTCCCGGCGGCGGTTCATTGATCAACAGGCTCAAGCCTCGAAGCAATCCGCCTCCCTGGGCTCTCAAGAGATCGCTGTCCGCCATGTCGGGCAAAAAGCGCTGCAACTCAATGTCCAGGTTGTTTTCCAGCGCGAGCGCGATCGCATCGGCCAGCGATAAGTAGAGTTGCCCAGCGCGCATCAATTCAAAAATCCGGCTGGAGTTTTGGAAATTCACACGCGCAACCTGGCGCGGTTTATACGTGTTCAGAAAAAATGCACGAGATGGCTGAATTTGTGGTGTTCGGTCGGCCACCGGTTGGCCCGCGGCAACTGCTGTTACGAGCAAGCACAGCAGCATTTGCTTGAGCGGCGGCTTGATCGGCGGCTTCTGCGGCATCATTTCGATTTGTCTCCTCGATCGGAACCCGCCGCTATCTGGACGATGGCCCCTTCTTGCACCGCATCTCCGGGATCCACGACGACGTACTCCCCTTCGTGCAGATCGCCCAGAACTTCTAGCGTCGTACCGTAATCCCGGCCGGGCTGAATTTTTTGGAAGTGGACACGCCTGGAACGCGCAAGCACATCCTGATCGAGTCCTTCAGCGGCGGCTTTTTGGGATTCCTCCCCGGTGAGGCGCGACAGAACTGCGAGCGACGTGCCGCTCGCCTCCACCACCAGCGAAGCGTCGGGAACCAGATAGCGCGGATCGAGACGATCCGTGATGAACCGGACGGTCGTATACATCCCGGGAAGCAGGATCCCTTTGGGATTGGCGACTTGGACCTCGGTCAGCAAGGTTCTCGACGCGGCATCGAGAGCGTTCGAGGTGCGAGTCACGCGGCCAGGAAACACGGCGTTCGGAATCTCCTCAACCTGGACCGTGGCCGTTTGCCCTACATGAACGCCCGTCGCCTCCGTCTGCGGCAGGGAGACGATTACACGCAACTCGTCGATCTGCGCGACGCGAAAAATCTCGCCGCCGGCTGCGACATCCGAGGGCCCGGCCGGATTCGGGCGCGCGGGACCAAGCGTGGTACCTGTCGTCGAGATGAGCGCGCCGACATCGACATTACGCGCCGTGACGATCCCGTCGAAAGGCGCGCGAATTTTTTCGTACCCCTGCAGCGTAAGAAGCCGATCCAACTCTGCCTGGCTCGCGTGAACGAACTCCTCGGCCGCTGTCACATTCTTTTGACCGGCGCTCACATTCGCTTCCGCCGTTTTCGCCGCCGTCGATTGGTTGTCGCCGGCCTGACGCGAAACCGCGCCGGTTTTGGTGAGCACTTGATATCTCTGCCAGGTGATCTCGGCGAGGTCGCGCGTGGCGATCAGTTGTTCGAGCGTAGCCTGCGCCTGGCCGAGTTGTCCTTCTGCCTGGCCAGCGCGGACTTGCCCTGCGCGACCTGTTGATCGAGGTCGGGCGCATCGATTTCCGCAAGAAGCTGGTCGCCCGAAACATGGTCTCCGATATCGACGTACCGCTTCTTTAAATAACCCGCGGCACGGGCATAAATATAGGCCTCCGTGATTGGTGTGATCGATCCGGGAAACGATACTTCCACTCTCTTTGGAGCGCGCACAACCTTCGCCGCGTTTACCAGCGGCGGCGTAATCTGTCGCCGAGTCGCCGCGCTATCGAGTCGCTGTTCGGTGGCTTTCCGCGGGAGATAGCCGGCGAGGAAGGCCGCGGCCAGCGCTCCCGCCAGAAGCAGTGCGATGATCAGACGTCGCATCATCTATGCCTCCACTGTCTCGCCTGCCTCGCGAGCGATTTGCTCGTCGAGGTTCAGGGGCGCCTTCCTACGAAGCCAACTATACATGATCGGGACAAAAAAGAGAGTTGTGGGCGTCGCGAACAACAGGCCGCCGATAACGGCTCGCCCGAGCGGCGCGTTCTGCTCGCCGCCCTCGCCGAGTCCCATCGCCATGGGGACCATTCCGATGATCATAGCGAGAGCGGTCATGATCACCGGGCGCATTCTCGTGAATCCGGCCGAAAGCGCCGCCTCGAGGGCGTTCTTTCCCGCGCCTCGTTCGTCGTTGGCAAATGTGACGAGCAGTATGCTGTTGGCGGTGGCAACGCCAATCCCCATGATTGCTCCCATCATCGCGGGAACGCTTAGCGTCGTGCGCGTGACGTAAAGCATCCAGAGCATGCCGGCCATCGCGCCGGGAAGCGCCGTGAGAATGATGAACGGATCGAGCCAGGATTGGAAATTCACGGCCATGAGCAGATACACCAGCACGATCGCGAAGATCATTCCAAGGCCTAGGCGCGTGAAGGAACTCTGCATGGTGTCGACCTGACCCCGAAGCTCGATGGTCGTCCCGCGTGCCAAGGCCGGGCGGGTTTTATCAATGATACGGGTTACGTCCTTGGCAAAACCGCCCAGGTCGCGCTGGTCGGGACTGGCGTATACATCGACGACGCCCTGAACGTCGTAGTGGCTTTCGATTTCGGGCGACGTGATTCGCTCCAGGCTGGCGAGATTATCGAGAAGCTGCACCGGACGGCCCGCACTCAGTGCCGTGATCGGTGTGCGCTGCATGGCGTCGAAAGTCGGCACATCGTACTGGGGCGTTTGTACGGCAACCTGATAGTTGACGCCGTTGTTAGGATTGAGCCACTGATTCGGCGCGACCTGGCCGCTCGAAGAAAGCGAGATCAGGAGGCTCTGCGCGACGTTTTGCTGGGTCAGACCGCTTTGGTTCGCCTTGATCCGGTCGACATTCACTTTCACCGTCGGATAGTCCACGGGCTGCCGGACCGACGTATCCACCGCTCCAGGCAGCCTCGCGATTTCGTCGCGCAACTGTGCCGCGATCTGGTAATTTGCGCTCGCGTCGTTGCCCGTCACCTGCAGGTCGATCGGCGCGGGAAGGCCGAAATTCAGGATCTGGCTGGTGATATCGGCGGCCTGGAAAAAGAAGATCTCTGACGGGAATTTCGAGGCCAGACTCGTGCGGAGCCGCCGGGTGTAATCGATGGTCGGGTGGTGGTCCTCCTTTAGCGAAATGAGAATTTCGCCGTCGCCTGAGCCGTTCGTGGGAGCGTCGCTGAACGCCAAATTGATGCCTGAGTTGGGAAGACCGATGTTGTCCAGAATCGTGTCGAGTTCCTCGGGCGGGATCTGGCGGCGAACTTCCGCCTCCACGGCTGCGAAGATCCGCTCCGCTTCTTTCGATGCGAGTGCCGGTAGGACAGCGGACGTGCAGGCGCATCTGGCCGGCGTCCACATACGGAAAGAAATCCTGGCCGACGAACAGGACTAATCCCAGCGACGAAGCAGCGAACAGAGCAAACGCGCCTCCGGTGAGCACGCGGTTCCGCAGCACCCGCTCCAGCAGGCGATGGTAGCGGTCGCGCAGATTTTCAAAGTTATGCTCGAAGCGCATGTGAAAATGCCAGATCGGTCCGGCCTTTCGCGCCGCGTCGGCCGCCTGATCGCCGTCCTGATAGAGCGGGATTTCCGCCGGAAGAAGACGATGGACCAGCGTTGGAACTACGGTTCTGGTCAGCAGATACGAGGTCAGCATCGCGAAAACCACCGCCATCGATAGCGGTGTGAACAGATATTTCGCGGCCCCCGACAGCATCAACACCGGCACGAAGACGATGCAGATCGAAAGAGTCGAAACGAACGCCGGAACCGCGATCTGCTGCGCGCCATCGAGGATCGCGCGCACCAGCGTCTTTCCTTTCATGGCCATGTTGCGGTGAACATTTTCGATCTCGACGGTCGCGTCGTCAACCAGGATTCCGACCGCGAGAGCGAGGCCGCCGAGCGTCATCACGTTGATCGTCTCGCCGAGCGCGCTCAGCACGATGAGCGAAGTAAGAATCGAAAGAGGGATGGAAATGCAAACGATCAGCGTGCTGCGCCAGCTTCCCAGGAACAAAAGGATCATCAGGCCGGTCAGGATCGCCGCGATCGTCGCCTCGCGAACAACGCCATTCACCGAAGCGCGCACGAACAAGGACTGATCGAACAGCGGCTTGATTTGAAGCGCCGGCGGAAGCGTCGCCGCAATCGCAGGCAGCAGCTTTTTCACGTCCGCCACCACGGTCAGTGTCGACGCGCCGCCATGCCGCAGCATGGTTAACAGCGCGGACCGTTGTCCGTCGGTCCGTACAATGTTCGTCTGGACCTGGTATCCGTCCCGCACTTGGGCGACGTCCCGCATATAAATAGGATCGCCGTTCACCGTTTTGATCGGAACATCGTTGATCGCCGAGACCAACTCCGGACTGCTGTTGAGCTGGATCAGATACTCGCGAGTACCCACCTTGACCGTGGCGGTCGGAAGGATCAGGTTTTGGAGATTGAGCGCGCTCGAAACGTCAGTTGCTGAAAGACCGCTGCCGTAAAGCGCACCGGGATTCAGGTCGACCATGATCGTCCTGACTTTCCCCCCGTATGGCAAGGGCACCGAGATCCCCGGGACCGTTGCCAGGCGGGTGCGGATAAAGTTCTGGCCGTAATCGAAGAGTTCCTGTTCCGTCAGCGTGGTACTGCTAAGACCCAACTGAAGAATGGGGACGCTGGAGGCGTCGTATTGGACCACCAGGGGAGGAAAAATGCCGGGCGGCATGGTTCGGAGAATCGTCTGGTTTGCTGCCACAATTTGCGAGATCGCCAGATCGATGTTCGCTCCCTGCTGCAGGAAAACTCGGATCAGGCCCACTCCGTTGTAAGCGGTCGCCTCGATGTGCTCGATGTTATTCACTGTCGTCGTCATGGCGCGCTCCGAGATCAACAGGACACGTTTCGCCATGTCGTCAGGGCTCATCCCCGAGTAGGACCAGATCACGCCGGCGACGGGAATGTTAATGAACGGAAACACGTCGGTCGGCGTGGTCACGATCGCAATCCCGCCCAGAATTGCGATTAAGAGCGCCATCACGATGAACGTGTAAGGGCGCCGAAGAGCTAATCGTACAATCCACATAGCTAACGATTGAAGCACGTCCGGGGCCAGCACGAGAGAGCGCACTCGTAGCGAGACCGCTCCCTACGGTCGCGGCTCCGAACGGGATGTACAAAGCCGACCGTAGGAGCGGTTTGCTGAACCTTCCGAGCTTACGGACGGATCACCGCTGCCCCGTTTGTCTCAGCCATTCCAAATGTCTTGGCGCGAAGCGCAACTCCCGCTTCGCCTTCGCATTCGACGCGCCGCGCAGTTGGGTGGCATAGTAAACGACGTCGGGCCCTGCCGCTTCGAGTGCTTCCTGCTCGCTGATCCGGGGCGGCTTCGGCGCTCCCACCGCAGCAGCGAATGCAGGAAGCCAGACGGAAAGCGCCGAGGGATCGTCATCCACGATGTTGTAGACGCCCGGCGGGCATTCAAGCGCCGCAACCGTCGCCGCGGCCGCATCCTCGATATGGACCCATGACCAGACACCCTGTCCCGCGCCGGCGATCGGGTATTGCCCTCGCCTCACCTGTTCGGCGATATCGCCTTCTGCGTGGAACCAGGTGCCGGGCCCATAGAAAAAGCCGTAGCGCAGAGCGACACCTTCCAGCCCCTTCGCGCCGAGGACGCGTTCTTCGATCTGCGTGTATATGCGGACGCTGCCGGCTACATTCGGTGAGGCATGAAGCGCCAGCGGGTCCGATTCCGCGGCGAGTCCGGGGCCGGGCGCGTAGAAGAAACCAGTAGACTGCACGATGTATTTGCGCGCGCCGGCCGCCTGTGCGGCGTTCTGAAGGTTTCGCCCGCCTTCGAGCCGGATACGGCGGTCGCGCTCCGCCGCGGCCCGCATTTCCTCCTGCGTATAGTGCTTCGGTAGCGAGGTAAGCTCGTCGATGACTGCTTCGGGCTTCACCTGTTTGAGGACTGCATCCACAGCGTGGGAGTCGAGCACATTTGCAATGACGCCCTCCGCTCCCGTCTGTTTGAGAGCCGCGCGGCCCGACTCGGAGGTGGCGATTCCCACTACCTCATGACCCGCAGTCAGTAATGCGGGAATCAAAGGTTTCCCGATTGCGCCGGTTGCCCCCGCAACTAGTACCTTCATTTTGAACCCCTTCTCATACTCGCACTCCGGTCACTGGAGATTGTACATTTTCAGGCGGCTTCTGGAGTGGATCCGACCCATAGAATCGACATAGGTAGGCGATCACTCGCTTTCCCTGTCACACCACCGTACGTACGGGTCCGTATACGGCGGTTCGGCGGGTTGAGCTAGCGCCCGACCGCCAACTTCGGAAGGCCGAGAGAGTCGAAGAA
>DATDGT010000141.1:0-28098 GCA_036521975.1 Bryobacteraceae bacterium | reverse complement strand
CGTCCTCCCTACGTTCAGCGGCAGGCAAGACCGTGGGAGAAGCCGAAGATATTCCGTTCTTCTTCACATTGATTCCTGTTCTCGCCCTGCTCAGTAATTAGGACCAGGAGAACTGTCTCATCAATATTGGCACGGAGGGTGCTTTTCATCCTGGGTTAGACGAAACCAGTTCATAATCGCCACGCTCTTAAGCGCGACACTATTGGGGATGAGCGAATAAATGTTCGTGCCGCTGTTACTGCCGAGTGAACCGTAGTTAATCACGGTTCCACCATCATCAACAACCGAAGCCAGTTCATCGATCGCTCCTCCGCCAATGGCATCGAAAGCCACTTCGAGCCGATGTCCTCCCAGGGCTTCGCGAACCTGTTCCTTCCAATTGCTATCGCTAGTTGAATAGGCCGGCGACCCAGGAAGCACGGTTTGAAGCTTTTCAACAGACTGATGCGATCTCACCAAGCGAATGGGGCGAACGCCGCGATCCAAAGCAACTTGAGTCAGCAGACGCCCCACGCCGGATGCAGCCGCATTCTGAAGAATGTAAACGGGAGGCGTAATAGGAGTTTTAAGCGAATTATGACCGGCTCTGGTGAGTACGAGTGCGGTGATCGCATTTATAAGCATCTGCGCGGCAATCTGATCGGAAATCTCGTTCGGAACCGCCAAGAGAGAGTGGTATCGAACGACTACATATTCTCCCCAGGCACCCGGCGCTGGAAAAAACGCAACACGCTGACCTTCGCTAAAGCCCTTCGCCGCCTTCGCGTTTGCTCCGAGACGAAGGATCGTCCCAACGCCCTCAAACCCTGGTATTCTTTACAGTTCCTTCCGGAATGGGGACGACTAGCCCTCCCTGGGGAAGAGCGGAAAGAATCTGGATGTCACCGTGATGGATCGGTCGAGCGGTGACCTTTACGAGAACATCGTCAGACCCAAGCGCTTCGGTATCTAATTGGCGTTTCGCAATTGTGAGAACTTTCTCTGGAGCACCATACTCACTGTGAACAATTGCCCGGAATTCGGTTTCCATCGGGAACTTCATTAACTTTTGCTGAATTCGGGATACGCGAAGCGGACATCTCCCACTTGGATAAACTGCCTAGTGGTTTCATGGACGTCATTCGGTGTCATCGTCCTCTCCTTCACGGGGACCGCTCCCTGGCGGTCGCAGCTCTGTTTGAAGACTCTGCCAGATGTCCAGCCATTTCTTGGACATCACACTAACCAAAGGGCAATGCGGGTTCCACATGCTAAGTCATTGGAACACAGGTAGTTGGACCTACAAAGTGTCCTGCTTTTTAAGGAATTCCTCTCTCGTCAGAAAACCTGCTCCGATTATAATTGGGGTATGGCATTCACAGCCGAACATTCCTCACAATCCGGAGTTGGGCTGGATGTTCGGCTTGTGCTCGACGCCATGCCGGCCGTTGCGTGGTCGAGTCATCCAGACGGTGCCGTGGAGTTCATTAATCAGAAATGGTGTGACTACACCGGTCTCACCCCTGAGGAGTCGTACGGTGGGGATGGAAGGCCGCGGTTCATTCCGAAGATCTTCCCGAATTGCTGGCTAACTGGATAGCGTCCCCCGATCTGCAAAAGCCAGGCGAATGCGAGGTACGATTGCGGCGCTCCGATGGGGTCTTTCATTGGTTCTTACTCCGGCGCGAACCACTGCATGACGAGAGTGGTGCAGTGGTGCGGTGGTACGGAACCGGAATTGATGTCGAAGAGAGCAGACAGAAGGAGTTGCTGCGCGTTGCGGAAAAGCGAACGCTCGAGTTAATTGCCGACGGGGCAAGCCTCTCCTGTGTTCTGAACGAATTGTGTGCTGCCATCGATGAATACGCGGGTGCAATGTCGTTCGTTTGCTTGTTGGACGGGGACGGGAATTATCTGTTACCGGTTGCAGGCCCCCACGTCCCACCATCGTTTGAGCGGGCGATCACGCCTTGGCCGGTCGGGCCCAACAGAGGCTCCTGCGGCATCGCGGCGTCTACCAAGACTCGAGTGATCATTCCGGACGTCGCCAACGATGCGCGCTGGCCCGACGACGCTCGAAGCGCCGCGTTGGGCCACGGAGTTTGTTCCGCCTGGTCCGAACCTCTCGTCTCGAAAGCTGGAGAAGTTCTCGGCACCTTCTGCATCTCTTATTCGAAACCACGGACGCCGAACAATCAGGATCTTGAATTGATCGAGGCCGCGGGCCACATCGCTCGCATCGCGATTGAACGCCACCGCTCGCTGGAAGCGCTCAGGAAGGCGCTTGATGAGATCAAGAACTCGGAGATCAAAGTTCGGCAGGTGATTGATACGATCCCCACCCTGGCCTGGTGCAATCTGCCGGCCGGTCCGAACGAGTTCGTCAACAAAGGATGGCATGAGTACACAGGCCTCTCACCGGAAGAGTCGCAGGGGTGGGGCTGGCAAGCTGCCATCCATCCAGAGGACATGGCGCGATTGATGGAAAGATGGCGGGAGCTGTTGGTTTCAGGAGAACCAGGCGAGATCGAAGCCCGTCTTCGCCGCCACGATGGCGTCTACCGGTGGTTCCTCATCCGCCACGAGCCTTTCCGCGATGAAAGCGGCAAAATCATCAGGTGGTACGGAACAAGCACCGACATCGAAACCCTCAAGCAAGCGCAAGAGAAGCTGCGAGAAGAAGAACGTGAGCTTCGCCAGATACCCGACGCGATCCCGCAGACGATTGTTGTCCTGGACCCCTCCGGCGCTACGATATACGCCAACCAGGCGACGCTTGACTATACGGGCATGACGGCGGAAGACGTGGTGGCTCCGAACTTTCGCGAACGAATCTTCCACCCGGACGACCTCGAGAGATTGCGCGGTGAGCGTGAGGCTGCGCTCAGGTGCGGAACTCCATTCGAAGCTGAACAACGAGCACTCCGGAAAGACGGCCAATATCGTTGGTTCCTTATTCGTTACAATCCTTTTCGAAACGAGCAGGGGCAACTGACGCGCTGGTATGCGACCGGAACAGACATCGATGACCGCGTTCGAGCCGAAGAAAGGACGCGGAACGAGAATCTAGCCTTGCGAGAGCGGATCGACCGTGATTCGATGTTCGAGGACATCGTCGGCTCTTCGGACGCGCTTGGAAAAGTGTTACGCCAAGTGGCCAAGGTAGCGCCTTCCGATTCCACCGTTTTGATTCTTGGGGAAACGGGTACGGGAAAAGAGCTGATCGCGCGCGCGATCCACAAGCGGTCCAAGCGCGCCGATCGGGCATTCATCGGTGTGAACTGCGCCGCTATCCCCCCTTCGCTGATTGCTTCCGAGCTCTTCGGCCACGAAAAGGGCGCCTTCACCGGTGCGACACAACGGCGGCTGGGGCGCTTTGAATCGGCGAACGGCGGAACAATTTTCCTGGATGAAATCGGCGACTTGCCCCCGGAGGTGCAGGTCGCGCTATTGCGCGTGCTGCAAGAACGCGAAATCGAACGCGTCGGCGGCAACAGGCCCATTCCCGTTGACGTGAGAGTGCTCGCGGCCACTCATCGGGATCTGAGCGCGCTCATCGACGAAGGCAAATTCCGGGAAGATCTCCTATACAGGCTCAATGTAGTGCCTATCGAGATGCCGCCATTGCGCGAGCGCGTGGCTGACATTCCCTTGCTCGTTGAGTACTTCATAGATCGCATTGGAAAGAGGGCCGGCAAGAAGTTCAGAGCGATCGACAGGAAATCTCTGGAAGTGTTCCAGGCATATGGCTGGCCAGGAAACGTTCGCGAACTCCAGAACGTGATTGAACGAGCCGTGATACTGAGCGAAGGCGAAACGTTCTCTGTGGATGATACGTGGCTGAAGCGGGAGCTACGTGCAAGCCCCAAACGGACTGCCACGCTCAACGGCGCCCTCGTGAAGCAGGAGAAGGAAATGATTGAAGAGGCGCTGGCGGCGTGCCATGGCCGGATCTCGGGGCCACTAGGCGCGGCAGCCAAACTAGGCCTGCCGTCACGCACGCTCGACTCGAAAATCAAGCGCTTGAAAATAAACGTATATAAGTTCAAAGTTGCACGCAATAGCTGAACCGGCTCGCTGCCTTCGGCAATGTGGCCGCTGAAGTGCTCTTTGGTATTCGGGCGGCGATTCACGTGGCCAATAATATCCGCCATTCCACGAACTCTGGACTGAATGGTTGGACATCCGCGGAGATAGAGGCTGCGAAAAACGCAGAAGACCTCAAATGGGACGCCGCCGATCTCTACTGGCTCGCCTTCCTTTTAACCGGACGCCGGGATGTCAGTATCGATATTGCTGCCGACGCCGCCGTCTCTGAGGACTATCCGAATTCATTCTTCGCGGACTGGATGCGTGACTGGCGCCGGCGCCTCGTCGTCGGACAGGCTCTGAACGCAATCCGCGATGAGCTTGCCGATTCAGCGCGCCGGACAAAACGGGCGCATGTCGACGGCGCAGCAACATCGCAGCGCGATTGGTCGACTGGATCAGTTGTGACGAAAGCAGATCTCGAACGCGCCCTGCTGGAGATCGATATCTTTCCGCGTGCGGCTTTACTCTTGCTAGTCTTCGAAGGCATGCGAATTGCCGACGTTGCCGCTCTGCTTGAGGCAGATCCGGCCCTGGTGGAGAAGGCGAAGGTAATCGGGCTGCGCGAACTTACTGCCAGCCTCGCCCCCACCGCCGCGGCTAATCTTCCGTTGGGGTTTTCTCTACGTGATCGATAACGATCATTTCCATTGGCGCCTTCACGGAATCGAGCTTGTATTCCGGCCCGGACTCTATAATGTAAGCGGAATGGCTCTGGTCCCCCCGTACATCGCCGCGATGGAGCCGTATGTGGCCGGGCTTTCCATCGAAGAGGTCCGGCGGCGGTACGGTTTGGACCGCGTGGTCAAGCTGGCTTCGAACGAGAATCCCCTCGGTCCCTCGCCCCGCGCGATGGAGGCGGCGCGAGCGGCGCTTGCCGGCAGTCATCGATATCCGGATGGCGGGATGGCTCTGCGCGAGAAACTGGCCCAGAGATTCCAGATGCGGCTGGAGAACGTGATCGCCGGGGCCGGGTCGGAAGGGATCTTGGCGGATATCGTGCGCGCCTTCCTGGCGGACGATGACGAAGTGCTGGCCAGCGAAGCCACCTTCCCATCCATGCGCGTGCTCGCGGCGAGCCGCGGCGTCGTTTATCGCACTGTGCCTTTGCAGGGAGCGACGATTAATCTCGACGCCATCGCGAACGCCATCACGCCCCGCACCAAGCTCATCTATCTTCCCAATCCCAACAACCCGACTGGGACCGTGTTCACCATCGAGGAATTCGACGCTTTCTATAAGCGCGTACCGGAACGAGTGCTGATCATTCTTGATGAAGCGTATTTCGAATTTGCCCGGCACGATCCTCGCTATCCCGATTCGCTCCGCTACCGCTATGACAACGCGATCACGCTGCGAACGTTTTCCAAAATTTATGGGTTGGCCGGATTACGGATCGGGTATGGATTCGCGCATGGGGATTTGATCGCGATGTTGCTGAAGGTGAGACTCCCGTTCGAGCCATCGAGCGTCGCTTCGGCGGCCGCGATCGCGGCTCTGGACGATGAGGATTTCGTGCGGCGTTCCCTGGACAACAACGCTCGGGGGATGCGCCAATTGACCACCGCGCTGCGCAGCCTGGGTTGGGATCCGTGGCCGTCCGAGGCAAACTTCGTGACGGTCCCGCTCGGGTCGCCCGCGCGCGCACAAAGTTTATTTGAAGCGTTATTACAAGAGGGAGTGATCGTGCGGCCGCTCAAATCGTTCGGGCTGCCCTCCGCTATCCGAATTACCATCGGCACTCCCGAGGAGAACGAAATATGCGTATCGGCTCTGGAACGGATAGTGAAGGCCGAGCTGGCGCTGGCGTAATCGCCCCCGCCTCTCCGGCGGATTCGCACTTCATTCAGCAGGATTATTCGCGCTACCAACCGCGCGATCACGCCACTTGGAAAACACTTTACCAGCGGATGATTCCTTTTTGGGAACGCTACGCCAATCCGCGTTACCTGGATGGCGTCGCGCGCTTGCGCCTGGATCCCGAACGGGTCCCGCGCCTCGAGGATGTGAATCGGTTCTTGCATCCGCTGACCGGTTTTGAGGCTCGCGCCGTCAGCGGCTATATTCCGGCTTTCGAATTTTTCGATTGTCTGCGCAACCGCCAATTTCCTACTACCATCAAGGTACGTCCCACCGATCAGCTCGACTATTATCCCGAGCCCGATATTTTCCACGATGTGGCCGGCCATGTTCCCATGCACACCGATCGCGCGTTCGCCGAGGCACTGGTGCGTTTTGGCGAATGCGCGCACGAAGCGGCCGGCCGGCGCGGGAATCCGGAGGCCGTGGCGAGCAATATCCGCGCGATGGCCCGTTTCTTCTGGTTCACGGTGGAGTTCGGCTTGATGCGGACGCCGCAAGGGATTCGAGCCTACGGCAGCGGACTGCTCTCCAGTCACGGTGAGCTGGAACATTCCATCGAATCGCCGGCGGTTCAGCGCTACCCGCTGCAGCTTGAATGGGCGATCAACCAGGGTTTCGACATCGACCATTATCAGCCGCTGCTCTTTACCATTCGGGACTTCGAGGAGCTCTACGAGGAAGTGGGGCGGCTGACGCAATGGATGCGCGAGGGCCGGCTGGACAATGTCGCGCCGGGGGAGCCGGAAATCAACGCCCGAGATCTGGAGAGTTTCCTATCGAGGGGATGAACCGGGGGATGAACCGCCGCCCGGCGGGGCCACGCACAGTCCGGTTTGCGTCTTTGCTATTTCTCTGAGCTAGCCATTTTCGACGCGCGCTTTTATATCCGAATACGCGACATTGATGAGCCTGCTTAGGGCTGCGGCGTTTGTGGCCGTTCCCGGCCTCAGCTTCACGTGGCGCATGAACTTGCCCTTGCCTTGCAACAGGCGGGCCGGATCCGGCAGTGCCGCACCTTGAAAGAACCCCACGTTTACGTGCGAAGTGAATACATTGACGTAGCCGAACGGCGCATCTCCCAAACATGCAACCGGACAGCCGTCATGCAAAAGCTCCCGGACTTCGTCCCCGCACCTGCGCATTACATCAAACCATTGGTGGGCTATGGCTCCCAATTCACCCGCATGCTCTTTCATCCACGCATCCACGGCGGAATGGCTCACGACAGCACCGTTGAATCGCAGCAATTCCGTCCTCATGATTCAAAGGTGAGAAGATTGCCCTGCCCCAGCAGCAGACGCGGGTCGAAGCGGCGCTTCACCGCGCGCATGGCGTCGATCGCCTGGCTCCCGTACTGGATCGATAGCAGATGAGCTTTGCGTTTTCCCAGGCCATGTTCGGCACCTACCGTGCCGCCCATCGCCACCACCGGATACGCCAGACCCTCCAGGATCGCCTTGGCGCGATCGAAATCCTCCTTGGAGGCGGGAAACGTATTGATGTGGACGTGGGCGTCGCCGATGTGGCCGTAAATCACGTATGGGAGATTTAATTCGCGATCGAGCGTACGCCGGTAGAGTTGGACGATTTCGCGGGCGCATTCGCGCGGCACGGCGTAATCGGTGCCGAGTTTCATGAAGCCTCCGCGGCGAATCCGCTCGTTGGCTCGCTCGCCCAGAGCGTGGCGGAATCGCCGGAAGCGTTCGCGATCGGCTGCCGAAATCGCAAACCACGATTGATCTTCCAGTGCGCCGCGCAAATCCAGATCGATTTCGCCCTCACGCTCCACCATTAGTGCCGCCCCATATGGCTGCTCCATCATCTCCAGCGAGGCACGATCCAGATATTCGAGCATTCGCAGATCAGGCGCGCTGCGCCAGCGCTCGACGGCGTCCATCGCGGCGTCCTCGGAGGGAAAGAAGATCACGGCCGCGACGATTTCCCCGGGCGCGGGAAGCAGTTGCATCTCGGCTTCGGTGACGATTCCCAGAGTGCCTTCGCTGCCCACGAGCAAATCGACGAAATCCATTCCGGGCGCGAGAGGATAGCCCGCGGAGTGCTTGGTGGAGCGGGGGAGGGGAATTCGCGGAACGTCGAAATCGACGCTCTGGCCGCGGCGGTATTCGGCGATGCGGCCATCCATCAGGACCACGCGCAGCGCCAGAACGTGGCGGCGCGTGGCGCCGTAGAGGAAGCTGCGCGAGCCGCTGGCGTTGGCCGCGATATTGCCGCCCAGCGAGGCGGTGTTCTCCGTCGGATCGGGCGCGTAGAATTGGCGATCGGCTGCGGCAGCGGCCTGCAACTCTTTGAGCAAGACCCCAGCGCCCACACGCGCGCGACCGGGTTGAATTTCCAAGCGGCGGAATCGCGCCATGGAAATCGCCCAGCCGCCTTGGGGCGCCGCGCCGCCGGCGAGACCGGTGAGCGCTCCCAGCACGGTGACCGGCGAGCCCTCTTCAACGGCGCGCGCGACAATCGCGGCGAGTTCCTCTTCATCTTGAGGCGTGAATACGGTATCGGCGTGACCAGGGAAGCCTGAAACATCCGTGATGGGGACGCTCAAGCTATTGCAGCACTCCGCTGCTCACCAGGGAGCTGAACACGGCTTGCTCCAGCGGCACCGATGTCGCCAAGCCGGTGTAGCGGCCATGATTCCGCAACGCCACGCGTTCCAGGTGTTCGGAGAATTCGTCGAAATCGGCGGTGTAGCGCTCACGCGTCTCGGCGTCGAAAGCCAGCTCCAGACGCTCGCCTGTCTCGGCGTCGTGAAGCTCCAGTTCGCCCTCCCAAGGCGGCTGACGATCTTCGTCCGTCCAAACCTGCACCAGCATCAGTTCGTGGCCGAAATCCGCGAGATATTGCAGGGGCTTTTCGCAGTCGCGATCGTCCAGGAAATCGGAGACGACCAGCAGCAGGCCGCGCTGGGGATATTCCGAGATGAATTCGCGCGCCGTGGAAAGGAAATCGGTTTTTCCGCCGGGAGTGAGCGAACGCAAAAAGTTCATGGCGGGCTGAAAACGATGCCGGCCGCCGGAAGCGGTAAAAGCGTCGTGCAGCTTCGACGTGAAAGGCTGAAGGCAGATGGAGTCCAGCCGCACCAAGCCTACGTAGCATAAGGCCGCCGCGAGCTTCGAGGCGTATTCGAATTTGGAGTCGCCGCGGGGGGCCGGGGCGGCCATCGATTGGCTGATGTCGAGCAGTATCCGGACCGGAATGCGCGGCTCGAGCTGGAACATTTTCAAGAATAATTTTTCCAACCGCAGGTACGCGCGCCAGTTCACCGCGCGCAAATCGTCGCCGTGATGGAAATGGCGATGATCCAGGAATTCCTGGCCTGGCCCGGCAAATCGTGAGGTATTATGGCCGCCCACGAGTCCCGGCAGCGACTTCTGCCAGTGAATGGTCAACCGCTCCAGTTTTTCGAGCGTGGGGGTGTCGAGCAGGGTCGCGGCCACGCCTACCTCAAAGCCGCCGCGCCGCGCCCCACGCTGGGAATGATGTGGCTCAAAATCGTTTCCGCCGTCTGCCCCTCGGCATGCGCGTCGAAATTCAGAATAATGCGGTGACGCAGAACGGCGGCAGCGATGAAGTCGATATCTTCGACGGATAGATGCAGCCGGCCACGCATCAGCGCCAGCACCCGGCCGCATTCCACTAACGCCTGCGCTCCTCGCGGCGAGCTTCCATAGCGGATGTACTTTTGGGCGAGTTCGTGGCCCGCGCCACCCTCGGGTTGAGTGGCCATCACCAGATCGATGGCGTGGTCCTGCACGTGCGGCGCGACCAACACCTGATGGCAAACGTCGCGCAAACCCAGGACTTCGTCGCGGCTGAGCACCGCTTGAACGGAGATTTCGTCCTTCTGAATCGTGCGCTCCACGATGCTGCCCAGATCGGCGCGCGACGGATACGTCACCAGAATCTTCATCAGAAAGCGATCGAGCTGCGCTTCGGGCAGCGGATAGGTTCCCTCCATTTCGATGGGGTTCTGCGTCGCCATCACCAGGAAAGGAGGTTCCAGTTGGTGCGTTTCGGTGCCGGTGGTCACGGTGTGCTCCTGCATGGCCTCCAGCAGCGCGCTTTGCGTTTTGGGCGTCGCGCGATTGATTTCGTCGGCCAACACCAGATGAGCGAAAATCGGACCCGGTTGAAAACGCAGCGCCTTCGCCGCTCCTTCCGTGTCGATGATCATGCTGCCGACGATGTCGGCGGGCATGAGATCGGGCGTGAACTGGATCCGCGAATATTTCAGATGCAGGACGCGAGCGAGCGTCCGCAGAAGAGTGGTTTTGCCCAGCCCCGGCACGCCCTCAAGCAGCACATGGCCGCCCGCGAGCAAACAGATGAGCACCCCGTCGACGACGTCCCTCTGGCCCACGATGATCTTGCCGATTTCCTCCCGGACTCGCGTGAGCTGGCTGGTGGCAAGTTGAAGAGCGGCTTCCGGTTGCACAGGGTTTATTCTAACGCGGCGGCCAGGGCGTTCCCGGGATTCCGGCAGAGCGGTAATCACGGCCGACCGCTTGCCGGTGCGGATCTCGCTCTACGAACGCTGAGGATCAGCTCTGCCTTCCCAGCATCCGTCCGGCTGGAGTCCGCAGACCTGCATACGCCCCACCTTGTTTTGCATCATCGATGCAGCAGGATAATCCCGGCCGTGACCAGACCCACCGCCGCCATCCGGCCTAAACTGGCGGATTCGCGGAACACAATCACTCCCAACAGGAACGCCAGCACCGATTCCAGGCCGAGCACGAATATGACCGCCATCTCCGATTTCTCGATCGCGATCGCTTGAAACGCCGCGCCCGCGATGAAGAGCGCGAACAGCAGAATCGAAGGCAGCGCTCTGGTCAGCCCTTGCGAGTACTTCATACACACGCCGCCGATTGTGTAGGCGATCGAGGCAGCTAGCAATAAAAGGAGTTTAACCATGAGCCGTCAATACCGGTCTGACTGCGCTGGCCGCCACCAGATCCAACAAACCGGAGACTTGTTCCTCGGTCGTGCAAGGGTTGTTGAAGGTCAGCTTCAAACAAGGCCGATCATGAGCGACTGTGTGCCCAGCACGGCCCGGCCGCTGTCGAACAGGCCCTTGGCAATGGCGCGATTGACGACGTCCGCATCGGGTCCCGTGTAGCGGAAGGTCACGCATCCAAATTCGGGCTCGTGGAGCATCTCAAAGTCCGGCAAGGCGGAAATCCGGTGGGCAGCGAATTGCGCCAATTCAGTGAGCCGGCCGATCATAGCCGCGAATTGCTCTTGGCCTATGGCCTGAAAACTCGTCCAGAGTTTCAGCGCCTCAAAACGCCTCGTGGTCGGCAGGGAGCGCGTGACCAAGTCGGGTATTCCTTCAGCTTCGCGTTCTTCCGCGTTCAAGTATTCGGCGTGCAGACGAATCGGATCGAAACGGGCCTGGTTGGCCAGCAGGAAGATGCCGCAACTGATCGGCTGAAAAAAAGCCTTGTGAAAATCGATGGTGACCGAATCGGCGCGGTTCATCCCGTTCAGCTTTGGGCGATGCTTGCTAGAGAGCAAAAAGGCTCCCCCGTAAGCGGCGTCCACATGCAACCATACGCCCTCTTCTTGGGCAATCTCCGCAATGGCGGCGATGGGGTCGAAAGACCCGAAGTCCGTCGTCCCAGCCGTAGCCACGACCGCGAATGGCGCGAGTCCATCCGCTAGAGCGGAGTCAATCCGTTGCGCCAGGTCTGCGGGACTCATGCGGAATTGCGAGTCCACCTTCACCCGCACCACCGATTGCAACCCCAGACCAAGTTGGATCGCGGCTTTCTCGACGCTGAAATGAGCCGCCTCCGCGCAGAATATACGCAACCAGCTCGCCTCGGGTGGCAAGCCCCGCTGCTTGGCGTTCCAGCCCCAGGCGGTAGAAAGAAAGTGATCCCGCGCGAGCAGGAGTCCCATGTAATTCGACTGCGTTCCACCCGCGGTAAACGTGCCGGCCGCCGATGCCGGAAGACGCGCTAAGCGGGTGAGGAATTTGCACAGCAATTCCTCGATTACGGTTGCGGAGGGTGCCTGATCGAAGGAATCCATGGACTGATTGAGCGCGGAGAACGTCATTTCGGCTCCCAGCGCGGGCAGCAACACCGGCGTGTGGAGATGCGCCGCCGTATACGGGTGCGAGACAGAGATGGACTCGCGGATTATTTGGCCCAGGCGCTGTTTCAATTCGGCCATCGGAACAGGAGCATTGGGGAGAATCTCGCCACGGAGCGCTTGCGCCAATTCGGCCGGAGTGTCCCCGGAGTAAGGTCCCTCCGGATACGAAGAGATCAGCTCTTCAGCAATCGCCTCGACCCATGAACTATAATTCGCGACGCTCTGGGTGGAGTTGCCGAAAAACTGCGCCTCAAACATGCTCGGCCACAGCCTCCGCACCAGCGCACAGGATGGCTGAGGGATCCGTAGTGCGCGCTTCATCGTTTAATCGCGCTTCGCTTGGGTTCATTCGCGCTTCGCTTGGGTTTATTCGCGCTTTGCTTGGGCTGATTCGGGCGTCAATCGAGGGGTGTGGGCCGGCGCTTCGCGATGCCGCCTGAAACGAATCGGCGAGGATCGCGCAAACGGCGTCCACTTGCTCGGCGGTTATGATCAGCGGCGGAAGCAGCCGAACAACGGCTCCGTGACGGCCGCCCAGCTCGACCATCAATCCCCGGCGGAAGCATTCGGCTTGCACGCGTAGGGCGAGCGTCCTATCGCCCAACGGCCGGCCCAAGAAATCGCGCGACTCCGGATTGACGATCTCGATGCCCAGCATCAAGCCGCGCCCGCGAACTTCGCCGATCGATTGGTACATGCGCGCCAACTCGCCGAGCCGCATCTGGAAGAGCATGCTCATTAGCTGCACGTGCGAGCAGACGTCGTGCTCTTGAATGAAGCGCAGCGTGGCGAGTCCCGCGGCCATTGCCAACTGGTTTCCGCGGAAGGTGCCGGCATGGGCGCCGGGCTGCCATTTATCGAGACTGGCGCGATAGACAACCACGGCCAGCGGAAGCCCTCCGCCAATGGCCTTGGAAAGCACCAACACATCGGGGACGATATTCGCTTGCTCGAACGCATACAACGTGCCGGTGCGGCCCCAGCCAGTCTGAACCTCGTCGACGATCAGCGGGATTCCCAACTCGGAGGAGACGCGCCGGATTTGTTGCAGCCATTCCCGATTTGCGGGAACGCTCCCGCCCTCCCCTTGCACTGCCTCCAGAATCATTCCGGCTGGCGAGGGCAGGCCGCTTTCGGGATCCTTCAATTGATGCTCGGTGTGGTCCGCGCACCGGCAGTCTCCGCAATCGCGCTTACCCATGGGGCACCGGTAGGCGTACGGAAAGGGCTGGAAGTGCACATCGGGCATAAGCCCAGGAACCTTGGGCCCGGAGTTGCCCATGAGCGCCAGCGTTCCGTGGGTTTGGCCGTGATACCCACCGCTGAAAGCCATGATTGCCTGACGGCCGGTCGCGGTCTTTACGAGCTTTATCGCGGCCTCGACGGCGTCGGCGCCGGATGGCGAGCAGAACTGAATGCGGCCCCGCCCCAATTCAGGAGGCAATGTATCGAACAGCGCGTGTACAAATTCGTCCTTTACCGGCGTGGTCAAATCGAGCGTGTGAAGCGGATAACCCGCATCCAGGTGTTTGCGGATAGCCTCGATCACGACCGGGTGATTGTGACCGAGTGCCAACGTGCCCGCGCCACAGAGGCAGTCCATGTAGGTAGCCCCATCCACGTCTTTGATGAATAAGCCCTGAGCGCTTGCGATCGCTAAGGGCAATCGCCGAGGATAGGTTCGGGCGTTCGACTCAGTCTTGGCCTGGCGATCCAGATGGTATTGCGATGTGTGCGATTTTTCGGAATTCGATGAGTAAGCGAACATGGCGTTACTTCAAGCTGTGATCCTTGAGATTTGATATCCCGTTCAGAAGAAGCGTGAGCGGCGGTGATGGTCATGCATTTTGCGGCCGCGGCAGCAGCGCTTCCGATAGAATTCGCAGCACCATATGACCCCGCTAGTGGCGCGTTTATAGCGCCGTCGAAAGAATGACGCGGTGGGATTGGAAAATTTTCCACTCAGATTCTATCCGCCCATAAAAGCCCTTTTTGCTGGAACGCGCTGGGCCCTTGGAAGGGCGGGTGCAGCAAAGCCTTCGTGAAAGGGAGCGCCCCGTTTAGGCGCTGTGGGTCATTCCATCATGCGTTGTTATGTTTCGTCCCGCCTGGCCGCTGTCGCGACTGTATCGCTGATAGCCGCGTCGGCCTTGCTCGCCCAAGATCCGGCCGATCAGGCTCCCAGTACCAGTACAAACGCCACGGAAAATCCGAACCCTTCGGTGGGCGCTTACGCGAAGCGCACTGTCGGGATTCGGGGGGTCGCGATGGCCGCCGCCGGGGCCGGGGTGACGCAGGGCACCAACACGCCGGCCGAATGGGGACAGGGCGCGGCGGGATTCGCCCGCCGGTTCGCTTCGTCCTTCGGCAAACACATCGTGAGCAACGTCATTAGATACCCGGTTTCGCGGATGTTCCACGAGGAGATTATGTATCATCGCTCCGGTGAGCACGGCTTTTTTCGCCGGACAAGGTACGCGCTGCTAAGCACCGTGATCACACATAAGACCACCACCGGCGACCGAACTCTATTCAAGGGCGAGCTCGCTGGCGCGGTGGGCAGCGGTCTGATTTCGCGGTTGTGGCAGCCTGCCAGCACGCGGACTATCGCCTTGGGCTTTTCTTCGGCCGGAACGAGCCTAGCCGTGGATGCCGGCATCCGCGTGTTGCGCGAATTCTGGCCGGATATCCGGCACCCGAACGCGCACAGCGCTTTGCCGCAACCGGCAGTGCCTGCGGCGGCTCTCCTCCCCGCGTTCCAGCTGGAGCCCGATTCCGAACCAGCGACTGAAACGGAGCAGGTGGCGGCTGTGGAGGCGGATACGCAATAGGATTTGCGTCGCTCAGAACAAACGGGCCGCGCCGGCGAGCCTGAACTACGGCGGATGAAAGACTGGTGAGGCTTCAGCCTACGGGCTGAGGCTGACGCTGCTCTCTCTTCGCCATCTCCTCCTTCATGCGCCTCCCCATCTCTTCTGGCGTTACATCCTCGACATGCGTGGCAAGCGACCAGGCGTGGCCGAACGGATCCGTGAGTTTGCCATAGCGGTCTCCCCAGAATTGGTTTGCGGGCTGCTGATCCGCCCTCGCTCCCGCCGAAACGGCCTGCTTGAAAACGTTATCCACGTTATCGACATACAGCATGATGCCCGTGGTCGTGCCGCCCAGCGTTTTCGGCGAGCTTGTGCCCGTTCCGGGCATCTCATCGGCGAGCATCAGCATGGAGTCGCCAATTTTGAGTTCCGCGTGCATGACCTTTCCATTCGGGCCATCCATTTTCGTCACTTCTTGGGCGCCAAACGCTCGCTGATAAAACTCGATTGCTCGTTTGGCATCGTTCACGACCAGATAGGGCGTGATGGAATGGAAACCCTTTGGGACAGGCTGAACTTTGGCTGGCATAGAAAACACCTCCTTGGCATTTGGAACGGCTTTCCTTTGGAAAGTGCGCCCATTGCTGGAAGGAGCGCCCATCGCACCTCACCGTTTCAGCCTAATTTGAACGTGAGACGATAACGATGTGAGCAAAACAATAGCGTTGTTTACCTTCGCGGTGGTGGTCCTTCCAGCGGCCGCGCAGAACCCGCATACGATGTTTCCGCCGGTGCGCGGCACCCGCCAGATGGTGGGCGCGGCGAACAATCTCGAAGTCGAAGCGGGTTTCCGCATGCTCGAGCAAGGCGGGAACGCAGTGGACGCAGGAGTCGCCTCGGTGCTCGCAGCGGCCGTTACCGAGCAGGATCATTTCGGCCTCGGCGGAGAAATGCCTGTGCTGGTCAAAATGAACGGCAGGCCCCCGGTGGTCATCAGCGGCGTGGGCGTGGCGCCGAAGAAAGCGACCGTCGAATACTACGAGAACCGCACGGCCGAACCCTGGGAGAACACTCCACGCGGAAAGCCGCCGATTCCAAATCAGGGTATTCGAGCCGCGATCACGCCTGGAATGATCGACGGGTTATTGTTGGCTCTCGAGCAATACGGAACGATGTCGTTCGCACAGGTGGCCGCGCCCGCTACTGAAGACGCGGACGCATTTCCGTTGCCTGAGATCTTCGCGAGCTACCTGGCCGACCTCCGGCCTATTCTGGCGCTATGGCCGGCATCGCAGAGATTTTATTATCCAAACGGCTCCGTGCCGAAGGCCGGGGAACTGGTCCATATGCCGGATCTGGCCCGCACACTCCGCGAGATGGCCGCTGCCGAGAAGGCAGCGCCCGGCAGCCGGGAGGCGAAACTGCGCGCGGTCCACGACCTGTTCTACAAGGGATCGATTGCCAGGCGCATCGCGGCGTTTAACGAGGTTAACGGCGGTCTCATCGCCTACGAAGACTTGGCCAATTTCAAGGCCGAAACCGACGAACCGCGTGCGACTGATTATCGTGGCTACACCATCAACAAACCCGGCTTCTGGACGCAAGGGCCGGTGATGATCGAGACATTAAACATTCTCGAAGGCTTCGATTTGAAGAAGATGGGTCATAATAGCCCCGAGTATTTGCACACCGTGATTGAGGCTGTGAAGCTCGCCTTTGCCGACCGCGACCGGTATTACGGGGACCCAAAATTTAGCAAGATCCCGGAGGAGATTCTCCTGTCGAAAACGTACGCCGCGGAGCGTCGCAAGTTGATTGATCCGGACCATGCGTCGCTGGAAAGCCGGCCGGGGACTCTCGGCGCGTCTGCACCCGCAACCGGAGGAGGCGGCGTCTCCTCCGATCACGACACCACCTGCGTAAACGTTGTGGATCGAAACGGAAACGCCTTTTCCGCCACGCCGAGCGGCGCATGGTTGCCATCGGTGATCGCGGGCGATACCGGCATCCCGCTGTCGATGCGGCTGACTTCGTTCGTGCTTACGCCGAACCACGCCAACGAGCTCCAGCCGGGCAAGCGGCCGCGCGTAACGCTAAGCCCCACCATGGTCACCAAGGACGGCCAGTTCTACATGGAACTCTCGACCCCCGGCGGCGACAATCAGGATCAGGCTTTGTTGCAGGTGTTACTCAATATTCTGGAGTTCAATATGACGCCGCAAGAGGCTGTGGAAGCGCCGCGCTTTCAATCCGACCACTTCTACACCTCTTTCGAATTCCACGAATTCAATCCCGGTAGGGTGAACCTGGAGGGCCGTCTTCCAGGCGACACCGTGCAACGCCTGATCGCGTTGGGGCATCGGGTTCAGCTTCTGGGAGATTGGAGCAACACCTCCGCGCCGGTGGTCATCCAGGCCAAGGACGGCGCGCTGCACGGGGGCGCCGATCCGCGCCGCTCGCGCTTTATTTTCGGGAAGTAGCCTACTCCCTGCTTAGCGGCGAATCCATTCCAGCTCCCGAAGGAGCGTAAATCTCAGGGCACACGGACTGATCACCCATCCTCGCGGACGCCCGCGAGCTTGCGGACGGAGAGGTTGAGCGCGGACGCGACTTCCTTATCGAGAGTCGGTTCTTCACCCATTGCCATATACGGGTATGGCTGCGCCGTGAATGACCTTAGCTTTATCGCTTGCCAGGAACACGATGACATGCGCGATGTCCTCAGGCTTTGGCCAGGTCGCGAAATCCGCGCTGGGCATCGCGCTCCGATTCGCCTGCGTGTCGATGATACTGGGCAGAATGGAGTTTACACGGACTCCGGTGCCCTGCAGATCGGCGGCGAGAGAATCCATCATGGCTAGCGCCGCCGCCTTTGAGGCTGCGTAGGCCCCGAGGCCGGGTGCGTGATCGAGCGCGGCTTTCGCTACAACATTGACGATCGAGCCCTTCCGCCCCGGGAGCATGGTCCGGGCCGCCGCCCGCGACAAAATGAAGCCTGAGCGTAGATTCAACGCCAGCATATGGTCGAGAATCTTGGTGTCCGCTTCCCATAATTTCATGCCGCCGGCGTAACCACCGACTGTATTCACCATCACGTCCAACCGTCCATGGTCCGCGAGAATTCTTTCGACGAGTTTTTGGACAGCCGCCTCCTCGGTCACGTCAACTTTGTGTCCCACGAGTCTGGGCGCGTTTCCGTGCGCTGCAGTCTTAAGGTCAGCGAACTCCTGGTCGTTTACATAGGTGACCACCACGCTGGCGCCTTCATTCAGGAACGCCAGACTCACAGCGCGGCCTAATCCTCCGGTACCGCCAGCTACCAACACTACGTTCGCTGCCAATGACATGTTCTATTTCCTCGAGCGACTGCGCCAGTCTATCGGCCCGTCGCACGACCGATTTGCTCATTTGACGCGGTTGCCCAGTGCGGCGCCGCCGCGCGTGTTACTTTCCAGAATTTCTGGGCGGGAACAAAGAACACTGCCACTGCGCCCAGTGAGGCCATATTCATTATCAGGAAGGTTCGCGCCGGCGAAGACAGTCGCTTCAGAGGAAACCAGGTGGGAATCCAGCGGTCGGCGAGCGCCAGAAGGCCGAAGATCGCTTCGTCGCTAAGTAAAACCATTCGCGGGTGCCCGTGGGGCAGCGCGAAAGTGAACGCCAGAACCGCGAGCATGAGCCAGGGCAGCGCGAGCCGTCCAAATTTATGCGACAGGAAATGCCATCGCATGCGATTGGCGGAGGTGAACAGCCAGAGATTGCGCGCGTGAATTTGCCATAGGCCGGCCAGATTTCTCCAGCGGCGCCGGAATTCGGTTCCCGCGACAGCGGGATAGTCGAAGGCGATCGCTTCCGGGTCGAACACGACCCGGTATCCCCGGCGAAACGCGGCGAGCGAAAGAACGGCATCGTCGCTCAGCGTGTCCTCGGGCAGCGGGACTGCCAGCTCGCGCCGCAACGCGTAGATGCAGCCGGTGGTCGTGAACAAAGAATCGATTTCGGAATGCCGGCGGCGCACCCACAACTCATAGCGCCAGTAGAGATCCATATCGCGATGCTCTGCGTCCGGGCTCTTGCCGCCCGCAAGCAGCCGCATCTCGCCTGTCGCCGCACCCACCGTGGGATCGGCGAAGTTGCTCACCAGGTGAGCCAAGGCTTGCGAGTCGAGCAACTGGCGCACATCGGTAAAGAAGAGCAGTTCGCCGGACGCTTTTTCGAATGCCAGATTCAGGCAAGCCGCCTTTCCGCGGTGATCGCTCACGATCAGTTCCACTCCTCGGGAGGCGTACTCGCGGGCATCGGCTTCGGTCGCGTCGGTAGAGCCGTCGGAGATCACCAAAATCTGCATCAGATCCTTCGGATAATCAAGCTCGAGAATCGACTCCAGTTTCTTCCGCAGAAAAGCTGCGCCGTTGTAGACCGCCAGGATGACGGTGACCGGCCGCTGGAAGCGCGGATCTTTTGCGACCGGCGCCCGCGCGCGGCCGCGCAGCAGCGCCAGCAGCACAGGGTAGCCGATCAGGAGGTAGGCGACCAGGGCCGCCGACACGCACAATCCAGCCAAACCGCCCATAGTTCAAAGCCTCGGCGAACTGGAGAATGGCGCGATCAGCGTGTGTCCCAGAATCTCCAGATCCATCAAAGGCGATCCAAACTTCAAATAGTACAAATCGTAACTGATGCGCGCATGCTCTTCTTGAAGCTGGGAAGACATCAAACTTTCGGGAGAGTCGCGCCCGGCGGCCTGTGCGCTCTCCGTCGCGCTTTTCCGGCGGGAGTGGGCCTGCGCCCACCCAAAGATTCCGGGCTTCACGCAGAGGCGGCGTGAGAACAGCGGGCAAAGAAGGTCCAGCCGTTCTGAGAACACCAAACGAACGGGCTGCGGTCCGAACAAGGCCATCTCGCCGCGCACCAGATTAATCAACTGGGGCAGACCGGTCAACCGAAGCCGCATCAGCAGGCGCCCAGGGCCGGTAAGTTCGCCCGTGAGGGCGTGCTTGGTTTGAAAGCGGCGCCGGTGGAAAGGGATGCCTTGGAAGCCGGCGCATTCCACCAGTTCGAAGAACGGTCCGGGACCCGCGGCCAGCCGCGAAAGAATTCCGGCAACCAGGAGCAGCGGCGAAAAGGCCACCAGCAGCGCGAGCCCGATCAGATTCGAATACACCGCCTGAAGAGCCATCACCGGCCGATTGGCGCGCGGCGTATCGGGCCATAGCAGATCGCTGGGTTTCAGCGTTTCCACCGGGACTCGCTGCAACGCCCGCTCCTGCGCTGCCGCGGCGGTTTCCAATTCCATGCCGGCGAGCTTGCATTCCAACAGCAAGCGGGGAGGCGCGTCGTCCTCATCGGGATGAATAACGAGCAAGCGCTCCCTCTTTTTGCCGGCGATGAGGGCCGGAAGCTGATCGTAGGAGTCGGCGCCCGGGCCGAGCACGACCGGCTCGCCGCGCGGAGAGCGCCCGCCGTGGCGCAGCGCGGCGGCGATCAACGAAGCCGCCGCGCATCCGCCAAAAAAATGAAGCAAGGGAAGAGGCACGCCCAAACCGGCATAGTCGATCAGCGCTTCCGCCAGCAGCGCCAGCCCCGCTCCCACCGCCAACGGTTGCAGCAGACTTGCCAGCGGAGCGGGCGACCCCCACTGTAGTCCCCACCAGAAACAGATCGCGGTGCTCAGCGCCGGCCACCAAAGATGGGAATGGCGATAGCCGGCCGCCACAGCCGCGAGCGTGAAGGAAATCAGGCTGCCGCCCAATTCCCCCAGTCCCCGCTGCGCGGAACTCACACAGCCTCGGCACGCGCCGCCTCGGCAGGCTCAAAGGCGCGTGCGCTGCGCGCGATCACGGAAGCGAAGGCGGCCAGATCGAGCCCGCGCAGTCCCGGGCGTCCCTGAATTTCAATCGTTCCCATTTTCCCCAGCGGCACGGAAAAAATCCAATCGGTGGTCGCGAGGGGATGAAACGAAACCTCGCTCGCTCCGCCGGGTTTCCTCCACTGAATGCGGCTCCAGCCACACTCGCGCGCGGCCTCGGCCAGTGCGATCCACCAGATTTCCCGGGTCGGCGCGGCCGCGAGCGCCGCGCCGAGGCTATCGAGCCTCAAAGATTCTTCTAAGTTCCGCTGCAGCTCCCCTCCGAAGAACCAGCGCCCTACCAGATCGAATTCTTTATAGCGCAGCTCGCGCAATCCCAGTACCACGGCCGCGACCAGCAGCAGCAGCAGCCCATTACGGAAGGGGGCCAGTTGCGGCGCGATCAACAGCAGAGTCAAGGCCGCCGCCATAGCCCCGAATCCGTACAGCACCAGAACGGCCCGGCGAGGCGTGAGCCCGAGATCCAGCAAGCGATGATGAATATGGGCGCGATCCGCCGAAAAAATGGGCTTACGCCGGAGAATTCGCCGGAGAATCGAGACCGAAACATCCAACAATGGCACCGACAGGGCGATCAGCGGCGCCAGGAGGCTAATAAGAAGCGTGGAAGTTTTCTGAGTCCAGATCATTCCGTAACAGCCAAGCAGGAAGCCGATCAGAAGCGCGCCGGAATCGCCCAGAAAAACGGTGGCCGGGCTGAGGTTGTAACACAGGAACGCCAGTAGTGCGCAGGCTAGTGGTAAAGTCGCATACGTAAGAGGCTGGTTGCCATAAAGCCAAGCCGCGCCGAACATCGCCAGAGTCGCAATCGATCCGATGCCGGCGCAGAGACCGTCGAGACCGTCGATCAAATTCAGCGCATTGGTGGTCAGCAAGACCCACAACACCGTTACCGGTAGATCCAGCCACAGCGGAAGCGGCTCCTTCCGGCCCAGCGTGCCCACGCTGAGGCCGTTGAAAAAGACCAACAGGGCGGCGGTCGTTTGGCCGGCCAGCTTGAAAACCGGCTTGAGAGTAAAGAAGTCGTCCAGCAGGCCCGTCAGGAAGATCACCGCCGCGCCGGGCAAAAGCTTCCACAGAGGGATCTCGCCCAAAGGGAATACCGCGATAAGGTAGGCCGCCGCGATCGCCACTCCTCCGATGCGCGGAATCGGATGAGGATGGAGGTGGCGCTCCCCGGGCCGGTCCACAACGTTGTAGGAGCGGAAAATGTCGCGCAGAATCGGAGTGAGGATGAGGGAGACCGCGAAAGCCTTCAATCCTGCAAGCAGAAGACTATTCTGGAGCAGACCTTTCCAGAGGCTTTCCATAGTATGCTCGTTTAAATCTTCTGCCCTCCGGCGGCCCGGCCCGGTTCACGCCACGCTCGCCTCAAGATTTCCAGTGAGCGCAGGTCCAACCGATGCTCCACGCTGATCCATAGCCGCCGATTCTCACGCCGTTCGATCATGCCTAAAAGGACCGCTTCCTCGTTTTCCAATTCCGCCGCTGCGCCGGGAGTGAGCTCGTCGCCCGGATCCTCTAACTCCACCTCCAGCACCCGTCCCCGCGAACCGAGAAGATGTCCGTAGTGACAACTCCCTTCCGGCAGCAGTGTCACGCGGATCAGTTCATCCATTATGAGATATTTTATCTGAAGAGCGCTCGAAACAAACTGCGCCCAGGCGTTCTCTCCTATGCGTTCGGTGCCTCCCAGTCTCATAGTTCTTGCCGTTTGCGATTTTCTGTTGCTTGCGGGTTGTTTCGTGCTCGCCGCAGCGTGGACTCAAATCTCCGGAGCCGTTCTGTATCTTTCTTATGAAAACGGCTGGGCGCAGATAGTTCTGGCGGTCGCGGCCATTCAGCTAACACTCTACTTTCAGCGTGTCTACGAGGAGATGGCCAGTCTGGCACGAATGTTTCAACGAACCTGTTTCGCTCTGGGAGTTGCGTTTCTGTTACAAGCGATTCTGGTCTACAGCCGCTCCAGCTTGGAGATGTCCCGTTGGATGATGATCACCGGAGCAGTACTGGTACTGGCGCTGTTTCCCGCTTGGCGAAGCGCCGCCCCCGCGCTGCTGACCAAGGCGATTCCTGTTCGCAGATTGTTGTTCTTGACGCCTTCCCCGGCCGTCGCGGGGGTCGTGGCGCAAATGAAACAGCAGCCCGAAATGGGCCTCGCGGCGGAAGGTTATTTGGGAGAGAAAATTGCCGGGGAAAGCTTCCCGCGCTTGGGCGGCATCCAGGAATTCGAAGCGATTTTCCGGAAACATGCCCCTCACCGGATCGTGGTATCGCGGGATCTGAAGGAAATCCCCATACCGCGGCTGCTCGAATTACAGCGCAGCGGTACGCGAGTGGAAGAATTTTCGAGCCTTTATGAGTCCCTTACGGGCCGGATTTCCGCGCTCGAGATGGAACCGAACCGGCTTATTTTTTCTTCGGACCTCGACGCGCGGCAAGGCCATGTGGCGGTTCGCGACATTTATTCCACGGCTATTGGGGCCTTGTTGCTGGCAGCCGCTTCTCCCGTGCTGGCCATCGCGGCTTGGGCGATCAAACGCGCCTCGCCCGGTCCGGTGTTTGTGCGCGAGCCGCGCGTGGGATTGCACGGCGCTGGGATCCGGCTATTCCGTTTCCGCAGCGTTCGGTCGCCGCGCTGGATCCGGCGCATCGAGAATCTGCCGCTGCTCATAAATGTCGCGCGCGGCGATTTAGCTCTGGCCGGTCCCGCGCCGGAGCGTCCGGAGTTCGCCTCCGCCCTCCGGCAACGCATTCCGTTTTATGGCCAACGTCTGTCGGTGAAACCCGGGCTCACCGGTTGGGCGCAGGTCCACGCTAAGGACGGCACGCCCGATAGCCTGGCCGCGCTGGAATATGACCTGTATTACGTGAAGCATCTCTCCGCGGCGATGGACGCCTATATTCTACTTTTGAGCCTCCGCAAGCGGTAGGCCGCAATGAACTGATCGCAGAAATGTTCCACGTGGAACAGCATTCCAGCTTCACAGCTTCAATGGGACTGCGGTCAAGTTGACTGCGGAGAATGAAATTTTTGGAATCAGATGGAGGCAGAATGAAGCAGATGGAACGGTCGCGGCGATCTACTTTTTATAACAGGACTACTTTGTATGACAAAGTTTTGAGCAAACGCTTCAATGGGCCGCGCTCAATTGATCGCGGAAATGCCCGGAAACAGAGTTTATGCGACGGTGACCATGACTGCGCCTCGTCCTTACGCACTTTCTCGGGCTCGTGTGTTACTTCGGCGTGTGCGCCACGTCCTTTTCGTCTTCGGCGCAGATGTGCTCGAACACGTCGGTATCGGGCAGCAGCCTTTCCGTGAAATTGATCGTGAAGGATTTGGTGAACGTCTTCGGATCGGTGATCGTCACCGCCACGTCGATGTGGCCGAAATCGCGCCGCGTGAAGCGCTCCTGGACCCTCAGGTCCTCGCTGTGGCCGTGCCCTCCGGCGTCGAGCCAGCCCAGGTCGTTGAAGCCCTGGGTGTCGACCACGAAGGTGTCGCCATCCCAACTGCCCACCGAGTAGCCGTACCACGTGGGCCGTACATCGTCCAGATTCGGTAGCTTGCGGCCGTCAGTGTAAATCTGCCGGAAGATGGTTTCCACTTCATAGAGGAAGAGAGTTTCGCCGGGCATCTGGATGACCTTGAAAGGTTCCGGCAGCAGGATGCCGTGCGGCACGCCGTCCGGCAGACAATATGACTGCGGATTTCTCGTTCCGGTTCCCGCCCGGTTTTTCCTGAACATTTCAGCACCTGGGGGAGTCAGCGGCTGCTCGTCGGGTTTGAAGCCAGCGAGAATGTTTGCGAAAAACGGTGAGTTCGTCGATTCCCCGAGACCGTAAAGGCCGGGTCCGCGAGTTCCCCCCTCGATCTGCCAGACACCGGAAAGATCCGGCTTGCCGGCAATGCGGGGCACAGGTCCGGCCGTGTTCACTTTGCCGTCGGCTGTACGTGGCGCCTTGGGGTCTGGGTTATTCAGCCACTGAGCCTGAACGCACAATGAGGCGCCTGCCAGGAGAGTCGCGATTCGTAGGAAATGACGCATAGCCATCATGATAAACATAATTGGGCCATGTGATGCACGGGTTCGCCACCGTTAGCATTCTGCCCAAACGCTGACAACTGACTGTAGAAACACGAGGGGAGCTTATTGTTCTCCGCCAAACATATGCCGGGGGTCGCGATTGTTGTCCTGGCATACGTACTCGTACATTTCCCCGTTCGGATTCCAGGGAATATTCCAGCCGCCGGTCCATGGCTTGGAATACGCGCCGGGGTCGTCGATGGTCGCCTCATATTTGAGAGTGTTGTAATCGGTGCGGGTGAAGCGTTCGGTCAAATGCAGTTGTTCGGTGTGGGGAGGGCCTTCCCTGCTGAGCCAGAACCGCTCGTTAAAGCCGACAGAATCCACCACCAGCGCGTCGCCGCCCTCCCAATGTCCCACCGAATGGCCGTAAAACGTAGGATCGGGATCCGCCGGATGCGGGCGGCCATCCAGGAAAATCACGCGCCAGGTGTGCGGACCGCCCGTGCCCATCACAAAGATTCGCTGCATTTCCGGAACTTCGACGAACTCCAGGCCGTAAGGGGTCGTGTACAGCCGCGGGCCCCCGGAAGGTTTGCAGCGCACGTGCGGATCGTCCGCCGTCAGCGTCTCGGTGCGGTGGTCGTAGACCGATTTCGCCCAGGGCAGAAAGGGCACGTCGGAGGATTGCAGATTCGTCGGCAGATTCAGACCGGGATTGTCCACCTGACGGCGGCTGTTCGATAGGCTTGTGCCGGCGCTGCCATTCCAGAGACCTTTCTCTCCCGGCAGCGGCCCCAGCATGACGTGACCGTCGGGCATGTGCGGAGTCGGCCGCGACGGCCCCTTGGCCTTCCCGCCACCTCGTCCCCCTTTGCCTTTGCCCTTGCCTTGCTCCTGGCCGGGATTTTGACCCGCATCCGGACCTTGCAGCGGACCCTGTCCGAAGGACGGGAGAATCCAGAACGCGGCGGCGGCGGCAGCCACCGTCAATGCGATCGCGAAACGATTGCGCACAAAAGCCTCCTTGTAGCTGTCAGTTGTCAGCTATCAGTTGTCAGCTATCAGCCGTCAGCTTCCAAAACGCCGGCCCTTCGGCTAGCTGAAAGCTGAAGGCTGACGGCTGATAGCTATGGGGTCGTATTCTCGCTCGATGCAGCGCCTAGCCGCTTGCCTGTGCTGGCCAGTGTCACCGCGCGCGCGTTGCCCTGATTGGTTCCATCCTTGGCAAGCGTCCCGTCCACCACCACAACGTCACCGATCTTCATCGTGTTCCTGGTCCAGCCGGCGTTTTGCAACAGATTCGGCGGGCCCATCTCAAAACCCCACTGGGTGACCTTGCCGTTGGCGTCTTCCACGTCCATAAAGAAGTACACATGCGGATTCATCCAGTCGATTTTGGTCACCGTGCCGGTGATCTTGACGGGTTTCTTGCTGTCGTACTCCGCCGCGAAAGAATGATGCGCCATCGCCGGGGCTGCCGCTAGAGCCGCGCCCAAAACCGCCAATACACCAAAATAAATTCGCCTCATCGGGCCTCCTTATGTTTGTGGCAACGTCAGGCGCTACTTCCTCGCCGCCTGACGTTCCATGTCTTTATTGTTATCGTCGCAAAAATATTCTTCGAGTTCCTGATTGGGAACCCATTGCAAAGTCCAGGCGCTGGTCCAGGGCCGCGTGTAGGCGCCTGGGTCGTCGACGGTCACTTCGTATTTCAGAGCGTTGGAATCCGGGCGCGAAATCTTCTCCGTCAGCTTCAGATTTTCCGTGTGCGGAAGACCACCGTTGCTGAACCAGAACCTCTCGTTGTAACCCGTGCTGTTGACCACCAGCGCATCTCCCTCCCATTTGCCCACGGAGTTTCCAAAATAAGCTGCCACGCCCTCGTCGGCAGGCGGCAGCGGACGCCCATCCAGATAAATCAGCCGCCAATTCCGGTTTCCACCTCCCGACATGACAAAGATCCGCTGGCGCTCCGGCTGCTCCACGATCTGCAAGCCGTAGGCAACCTGGAACTGGCGCGGACCGCCCGGAGGCAAGCAACTGCCCATCGGGTCGTCCTTCAAGAGATTGCGCTGGCGGTATGTATATAACCCGATCGCCCAAGGCTGAAAGGGCGCTACCTTTTCCGCGTCGTTCACGTTGGCCAGGATGCCTTCACTGTTCATCTTCGCTTTGGACGTGGTTTCCATCAAGCTGGGAGAACTGGGATTCACCCAATAGCCCATCTGGCCCGGAACCACTCCCAATCGCGGGTGTCCATCGGGCCATCGAGGCGTAGGTTGGGCTGCGGTCTTCGGCACGGGGACGGTATCGCTGGTGATGGCGGTGAGCTTTTTGCCGCTCGCCAGCGTGACCGACTTAGCCGCTACTTTCTTACTTCCATCGCGTGCGAGATTCGCATCCACGGTAATCGAATCGCCGACTTTGACGCTTTCGCGCGTCCAGCCCACGCGCTTTAATTCGATGCGGCTCGGCAACTCCACCGCCCAACTCGCGTTATCGGCCTCGAGATAAATAAAAACGTGAGGATTGTCCCATTCATAGGCCGTCACCCCGCCTTTCAGGGTCACGTTTTTCTTATCGTCGTACATCGCCGCCATGGAATGGTGCGCGCAGACGGGAATCGCCGCTGCCAGCGCAAGCCATCCGAGTTTGTACATGCTCATTCGCTATTCCTTCGTTTTGCCGTAAGTCCTGGCGAGGTAGTTCACGATCTGATCGAATTCGCTGTCGGTCACCGGCGCGCCCTCGAAGATCATGCCCTTGATGACTCCCGCCCACTGCTCTTTACTTAAGTGCTGCTCTTGTATTCTCTGCCATTCGTGGCACAAACTGCAAATCTCTTCCACCAGCTCCTGGCCCCGGTCCGTCTGGCCGAAGTTGGCCGTGAGATACCCCACCAACTCGGCTTGTTCGCCCTTGCTCAGCGGCGCCCGCTCATCCGTCATTCCGAGGACCAAAACCTGCCATCGCTGCTTGCTCAGTTTTTTGGTCGTCACCACGTCAAGCCCATGGCAGGACACGCAAGCCGTCTCCAAAATTTCTTTCCCCGGACCCTCGGGCAGCGCAGACTTTTCAGCCCCCCATCCCACAGCGCCCCAGACAGCGGCCAGCGCCGCAAGCTTCCAACCGAGCATTTGTACAGACGCTATATCACCGGTGCGCGGAAGTCAAGGACCCCGAGGTCCGTGGGTGCGCGACATGGAGGTGCAGACTCGATCGGTCTTCTTTTTTGTAGCTTTTTTCTTAGCGTCTATATACGCTAAGAGAAAGGAGACCCTTGATGACCGACTCTCTGCCTCAGCTGGAGTCCCAACGCTCCGATCTG